>NZ_JBFRTU010000068.1:0-192283 GCF_041474275.1 Vibrio sp. 10N.222.52.B7
GCTAATCCGCGATGAACCATAAAAAAGCACCCAGCTGACTCAATAGTCGGTAGGGTGCTTTCTCGATGATCATATTGGTTTACCAAGTCACTTACTATTTAGGCTGGTGGCCTGTCTTCTTCGCAAGTTCTTGCATAGCCTCGGCAAACGTAGTTGTTCCGCCTTTCGCTTTAACCTGAACCACCTTATATCCTTGGCTTTCCAGCGCTTGGCGCTCTTCTAAAACGGCTTTGTCATCTGGTTGACTGCCTTGCACAGGCTGATGAATGTAATACCCTTCTAATTGACCATCTTCGACCAGTTGGTGGTGTTTCAGTGCATTGATATCAAAATTCATAGTAAGTCTTTTCGCTTTAAATGGAGAGTCTCTGTGGCAAAGGCCGCGAGTCTTTATAATTTTATGGTTTGTACAATAGGCATTTTAACCATAAGAAGCTAGCGAAAATTAAGCAATCCAATGGAATGAAGTCGGGTGGTCTTACTTCTTCAATCTCTTATTGAACGCTGGGAAGGAAAGGGGAGGAACTGAATGCGAACGTTTCAATACACCCTTATCTGACCTTTTCGTTCAACCATTGAGCGAAATCGGTACAAATCATCAACCTTTCCAAATGTGGAATCCTCACTTCTTTTATTGGCTCTGTTTTCCATTTGTGAATGGTTGTAACCTAGTTTTCGTAGAAAAGAGAATCGAATAAGCCGTGAGCGCGGCGCTTTATAACGAATGAAAACTAGGTACAAGCATGAACGAAAACTTTTATAGATACGCGATTTACACTGTTTTTTCAGCGGCAGCATTGTTCTCCGCTTTTTTAGTCACCTCAGATAATGTTTCCCCTTTTACCACTCAAGCGACTTTGTATCGTAACGTCGCGACCATTGCGCCAGAAGTGTCCGGCGTAATTACCGACGTCATGGTTAGTAATGGCGAGTTGGTTGAAAAAGGTCAACCATTATTTGCTATCGATGCCAGTAGCTACCAATTGAAAGTGGCACAAGCGCAAGCCGAACTGCATCAAGCGCGTGATTCTGACTCAGCGAAATGGCAGCAATTAGCAGCAGCGAAACAAACACAAAGCCAACGAGAATTCGAATATCACAACGCGAAACAGAAACTCGCACGTAACCAAAAACTGCGTAACAAAGGGCTTGCGACTGAACAAGATCTTGATGATGCAATCACCAATACATAAGTTGCGAGTAGTGCGGTTGAAGCTGCGAACGCGGAAGTGAAACGCATTGAGGTTGAGTTATCGACCCAAGACCGCACAGCGGCCATTGAATTAGCAGAAGCAAAACTTGCCAGTGCGGAACTGGATTTAGGCCACACTCAAGTCGTCGCGCAAACGGAAGGTGTCGTGACCAACTTACAATTGCAATCGGGCAGTTATATCACTCAAGGCACTTCATCATTGCTGCTGGTGGACGAAGCTCATGCGTGGATCAGTGCAGACTTCAATGAGAAAGGCATTGATAAGCTTACTAATGGCCGCGAAGTTTTGGTCTCTTTTGATGCGCTACCGGGCAAAGTCTTTACGGGTGAAGTGAGTAGCCAAGAGCGTGCGATTTACGACACCAATAATGCCAATGGCAAGCTGTCTAGCGTGACTAATGATACGCGTTGGATCCGTGAGCAACAGAAAGTACGTACCCGCATTACAGTTAACGAACTGGATCCTTCGATGATCTCAGGTTCACGAGCGAGTGTGATTGTTGAAAGCGGTAACCCAATAATGCACGTTATTGGCTCGGCTTGGATTCACTTGGTTTCAACATTTCGCTACATCTATTAATAGGAGATGACTATGTGGACATTCGAAAACACTGCACAGGGTCAGTCTCAACGTAATGAAGCGCTGCGTGTCGCACTTACTGTGACGATTTGTATGGTGTTGGGAAAGCTACTAAACCTAGACTCTCCCGTTTATCTGGCGTTGTATCCAACCATCATCATGACCAAGAATAAAGATTACTCTTGGCTTGGCCTGATCCGTACTTTGTCACCCACTTTATTGGCTGCAAGTACAGCGCTGGTGGTGACTGAGGTATTTTCACAGCATCCGTTTGTGGTGTGGACCATTAGCCTGTTCTTCTTCGATTTTATGCGTCGTCGAGCTACTACACCGGCAAAGAAAGGTCAAATGTTGATGCCAACTTTCAACTGGATTTTGATTGTCGTGTTTGCTCAGCACACCACCATGGATATGCCGATGCGTATTCATGAAATTTTGTTATCCATGTTGATTACCATGGTAGTAGCAAAAACCATGGTGGCTCTGTTCCCTGTTGAGCAAGGAAGCAAGCCTCCTGTATTTAAAGAACAGCCTGTCACATTTGAGAACAGAGCAATTTCACTCGCGTTGATTGGTCTTGGTTTGGCATTCTTGATGATTGTCGACATCATCTCTGCAACGTTCTGCATGGTGCCAGTGATTGCTGCTGCAACCCAAACCACACACAAAAGCTTTATCGACGTGGTTGACCGCCGTTTTCAAACTCAAGTAGGCGGCTGTGCAGTAGCCGCGGTGTTCACCTTGTTGATGGCAGGGCATCAGTCTACATTCGGTTACTACACCATAGTGTTGGGTTTATTTGCCTTTATGATCACCGCATCAATGGCCAAAGCGAAAGGTTCAGCCAGAGACGTTCATGCCGATGCGTTATTAGCGACCATGCTGCCGATTCAGTTGTACATGACCAGTAGTAATTTGGGGTTGGAAAGTACCTTCCTACGCGCTTGGGAGCTGACTGTGACTTTGTTTGTGCTGTGGGCTTTGTGTCATTTTGTTCGTAAGTCTAATGGTGAAGAGCCGGCACTCGTTCTCTAATAATCAAATCCGGCCAACCGATTATGGTCTGATTTGATTGCGCCTTTCATAAAATTAAAAAATGCTTTTACTTTGGCTGAATCTTCTAAATCTTTATGAGTCATCATCCATAGGTCTGTATTTTGGTGCATCACTTCCATATCTACTCTTTGCAGAGTTCCCTTACTGTTACCTAAAAAGCAGGGTAAGTAGGCTAACCCCATCTGATTTTCAGCCGCGATGATCAGGGGCTCAAAAGAGTCGGCTTTCATGACAATTTTGTCTTCCGAAATCAGTTCAGAAACCTGTAGCGAAGCACTGCCTCTATGCATCATTAACCAAGATGCAGACTTTAAGGGGTGCTTACTCTTAAGGCCATTTATATATTCTGGCGATCCGTAAACACCAAAGGCAATTTTACTTAACTTGGTCCCAACTAAATGGGCTGGCAACTCATTTGCCGGGCGAATCGCGATATCTGCATCTAGGTGTGAAATATCCAATTGACGAGATGTGAGGCTGAGTTCTAACTGAATTTTTGGATAAAGCCGATGAAAAGCAGCCAAATGAGTACCCAGAATGAGGCGAGATAACGCATCGGTCGTCGTTATTCTTAGCGTACCTTCTAGCTTCAATTCCTGTCCAAAAACCTTGTGCTCCAATTCTCTTACTGTGGATTCGATAGCGAGAGCTGACTCCAGAAGCTTTTGCCCTTCAACCGTTAGTTTGTATCCGGTAGGAAGTTTATGGAAAATTCGTAATTTGTGACGATACTCAAAGGTGTCAATACGACGTAAAACGGTGCTGTGGTTTACACCAAGTGCTCTTGCCGCGGCCGACAGGGATCCTTCATTCGCCACTGTTAGAACATATTGCAGGTCATCCCATCTTATGTTGTGCATTTGCGCATATCCAACGTGTTCAATTAGTGAGTTTACCAAAAATTTAGCACAGCTATAGTTATCTCAACAAGGCAACAAACAGAACTGAAGTTCAAAGCATGCACTGATGGCACTTTTAATCTCCCACGCATTGAGCTTCAAAATTGACAATCAGGAGAAAGAAAATGTTAAAGAAAAATCTACTTATCGGTCTAGCGAGTCTTCTGGCTTTCTTTCAATTCACTCCAGCCCTTGCAGATGAAACAAAAGCAGTCGATTCAGCAAAGACACTAGAAACGGCTCAAGCATTCTTATGGGCGGCAGGCTCAGGTGATATGGCAAAACTCGAGTCATTAATGGCCGATGATTTTGTCTGGCACAACGAAGGTGACGCCGACATCCCTTGGATCGGTAACTGGGAGTCAAAAGAAAAAGTGCTCAACACTTTCTTTCCTCTATTTGGCGCAGGTTTGAAAGTCACAAGCTGGTCAACAGACTATAGTTTTGTAAACGGCGACCGAGCAGTATTCATGGGCAGCATGAGTGCCATTGCGAATGAATCTGGTGTAGACACGGGTAAATTCAGCTGGGCGGTTCGAGTTCAGGTTGAAGATGGCAAAGTGAAGAGTTGGAACTGGTTTGAGGATAGCTACGCAGTATCTAAAGCTTATCACGCCAAACAGTAACCACAGTGACCAATTAGGTTGTAAAGGCTCGATATGCTGTAGACGTATATCGAGCTTAACTTGGTTTTGAATAGCGACGCGAAGAGCCTATTCAACAATCCGACTGTTAAAAGGACACCTGAGACAATCTAGTTCTGAGTTTCAGTGTACGAGCCAAATAACGTACTTTGGCACTATTAAGTTTGGAGAAACTATCTATGAGCAATAAGCTAGCGAATGCGACTAATCTGTATATGGAAGGTATCCGAGATGGTCATGCATTAGAGGCGGTAACGAAGTACACCGGTCAACGTTATACTCAACATAGCACTGGGGTTCGCAACGGTATTGATGGTTTTGTTGAGTTCTTCGAACCGTTCTTAAAACGCTGCCCTGTTAGAGACATAAAGATCATACGTTCAATCGTCGATGGCCAATTCGTGTTTGTTCAAGCATTCCAAGATATTAATAATGGCGAATATAAGTGGGTGACTACGGATCTATTCGATACCGATAATGACGATAAAATTATTGAACATTGGGATGTGATTTCTGCCTTCGAAGCTCAACCGACGGAAGGGGAAGGTCGACTGCAAGGGCCAATCAATCATACTGACTTAGATAAAACAGAGGAGAATAAGAACCTTATCCGTGATTTTTTATGTGATGTCATGGTACTAGGGCAGAAAGACAAGCTATCAAAGTATCTCCAGCACGAAGAGCTAGCCGTTTATCAAGCCTCAGATGTGAGCCCTTTAGATAGCTATATTGGTGGCTATGACCAAGTGTTCAAGATTGTCGGTCAAGGTAACTTCGTAGCAGCTTACAGCCGAGTTATTGATAATGGTCTCGAGGTTGCGCGTTTTGATCTATTCCGAGTTGAGGGAGGTCAAATTAAAGAGATATGGGTAAACCAAGAGCCCGTGCCACCAAAAGCAGAATGGGTAAATGGCGGGAAGTTCTAGAGTCGCTTTAAGGGAGTTACGCCAATAATGCTATCGCTAAAACAAACCGAAAAAGCGCATCCTTGCTAACCTTACTGGTTGTGTGTGTTTAACCTCTTGAATCTTAGCCAACATGTTTTGTGATGGAAGAATATTTACACTGTTTTACAACTCGGCTTAACGCTCCACAATGCAATCGCGCCCTTGAGATTTTGCGTCGTATAGGGCGTTATCCGCTCTTTTAATTAATTCCAGTCATCGTTTATGAGGGCTTGAGTCACTCCAATGCTGACAGTATACGTGCCAGAAGAGAGCTCTTGATTGGAGTTGTGTTTTGCGTGGTTTCTTATTCTTTCAGCTATCTGCATTGCTTGAACTTTATTCGCTCTAGGTAACATGACAACAAACTCTTCTCCACCATAGCGAAAACAGAAATCGCTTGTGCGGCATGTATCTTCAAGAATTTGACCAAAGTGCTTAATCACATCATCTCCCTTGTCATGACCATAGGTATCATTAATTTTTTTGAAGTGATCTAGGTCGGCAATCAGTACAGAAATGTCACTCTCTCGGCCTGGTTGAACAAGCTTGGGTATCAGTTCTGCTAGGCCTCTACGGTTATAAAGGCCGGTTTGTTCATCAGTGATCGATGAACGATAGGTCTGCTTCAACAAACGATCAGTTAAGATCCAAAACACTGAAAATGCGAGGCTAACAATTGTGATTGTCATGATAACGAAAGACAATTTATGAATATCTGATATCAGGTAATAGTTCGAATTCGTTCCTTTGGTATGAGCAAGTACGCCCCTAATTGCCATATAGAGAATGTTGATAAACAGGGTCAGATTCAACAGACACTTTGCTTCTCTGTTATCGTGCTTTTCCCCTGAATAGTTTGCACAGAGGGCTAAGATACATATCGTCACAACGAGAATACTTCGAGCCTCGATCCTAGAAGTAACAGAAGGCGCAATTAGGGCGCTATAAAGGAAGAAGCTAATGCCAAGGGAGCTAATGATGATTGATATTACGAGAAAAGATCGACTTGCTCCTCGTAACACGGTTATGCCGACGAGTAGTAAACCAAAAGCCGTTGCGTATGCACCATTGGAAAGAAAAACGATGGATTCTGAAGATTGAGTAACGCCGAACGAAAGTGGGGTAACACTGGCTCCTAACAGCAAAGCAGCATAAGCAATATAATTCACCCCTAACGTGGTGCCTGCGAGTATATATTTATGCGTTAACAACATAGCGCTCGCAACCGTGGCTGCTAACAAAGAGGTATATATAGCTAAGGTGTGAACAT
This sequence comes from Vibrio sp. 10N.222.52.B7, assembly GCF_041474275.1. Taxonomy (NCBI): domain Bacteria; kingdom Pseudomonadati; phylum Pseudomonadota; class Gammaproteobacteria; order Vibrionales; family Vibrionaceae; genus Vibrio; species Vibrio sp. 10N.222.52.B7. The sequence continues at coordinate 6,610 of NZ_JBFRTU010000068.1, forward strand.
CCATGAAATCACCAACAACGTAAAAAATGAACTCCTCAATTCAGTATTGCGCAATTTGTATTATGAATGTTTAGTAGTTAATCATTATTAAACCATATGCTAATGCAGATCAATTTTTGCTCAGGTGCATTTGTAAGCGTTGGGCAATGTACGAGTTGTTCCAGAGCCCGACCTTGGCTTTGTTATACTTTTATTTTAGATTCTCTAAACCCGATGTATCGACGCCTTTTAAGGTGTCTTTTGCTACTTCATCTAAATCTGTCGTTGTCGATTTTTGAGGATAACCAGCAGCGGCACCTTTACCGATCGCTGTTGCTTCTGCTTGTAGTTTTTTCCCCTCAGATTCACCCGCGATCCAGCCTTGTTTGTAGTCACTGTCTGACTCAAAACGCTTCCCATCTTTTATGTAGTTTTCGAAGCTATTGCCGCTTTCTTGCATGCCGCTATGCCTACCGTCATGAAAGCCCTGTATGTAAGAGGTGTTGTGACCACTCTCAATCAAAGCACTATCACTTGTTCCGCATCCGGACAAAATAAAAACTAATAAGATTAAAAACAGTTTATTCATACTCAAAGCCTCGGAACTCAGTCGTCTAAATGATAAGAATAGACCAAGATCATCTCGCAAAGGCATAACAGCGCTCTAGGCGGGAAAGCTTGTTTGAGAATCATGATATTCAAAACTTGAGAGAGTAGAGTTACTACTGCCTTATTAGATCTAGAACGATAGCAAATCACTGGGTGGTAATTTGCTATCAATTACAGAGTGAATATCCGTTGTGCATATTGGTAAGTTCAAGAATTAAGACGAGGTGACTTATTGCTTATTTGAACGGTTAACGATAAAACTCAATATCACGACTGCAATACTAAAGCCCACAACACCAATCCAACCCGCACGTTCAAATACCTGAATTCCCACAAATGAACCAAACGCACCACCGAGATAGTAGCCAAGCATATAGATTCCGTTGATACGACTTTGAGCTTGTGGGTCAATTGAGAATACGCGTACTTGGTTCGATACTTGAGCGCTAAATACCCCAAGGTCGATGAGAATGATACCGACGATCAATCCAGCCAATGTGTCAGCGAAAAGCCCCGATATAATAAAACCAGCAGTAATAATAACTAACGCCATACTGATCATGTTTCGAGAGCCAAACTTGCTCACCAGTGACCCTGAAACTTTTGCTCCAATGACTCCAGCAAGAGCAATAACACCAAACATTCCTGCCTGTTGTGCATTGTAGTTAAACGGAGATTCACTGACATGCAGAGCTAACGTCGCCCACAGCGCATTGAACGAAGCAAACCAAAGCGCGCCAGTTAAAGCGGAAGTACGCAGTGTCGCATGCTGCTTGATTAACGTGGCCATGCTCGCAACCAGTTTAAGGTAAGGTATTTTCGTTGTCGGCGTGTTCGTCGGTAAAAAGGCATACAGCAACACACCAAAGACCATCGCAATAATTGCTGACATCATAAATACCGCGCGCCACCCAAACTGCTCACCGATGAACCCACTGAGTGTACGCGAAAGCAAGATGCCCACAGTTAGGCCTGTCATTAATGTGCCAATGACTTTTCCTTTCGTTTCTGGAGTACTTAGTGACGCTGCAAATGGAATCAGCTGTTGAGTGATGTTGGCACTCAAACCAATCGCAAAACACGCAACAACCAGAGCCACTAAGCTAGATGCAGTAAACGCGACAAAAGATGACAACACCAACATGACAGACAAGATCGCTATTAGGCGTCTGCGGGGTAACGTGTCTCCTAAGGGCGATAAGAATAGCAATGCCACGGCATAACCAATCTGACCGGCAGCTGGCACTGCGCCTAGCTGTTCGCTTGTTAACCCTAGCTCTGCGCCGATCTTAGGTAAGATGGGTTGGTTATAATAAAGGTTTGCAGCAGTTGCCGAGACTGCGCTCGACATCAGTAATAAACGTCCTGTGCTCAACACTTCTGTAGTCAATTTTGACATGGTGACACCTTAACTTTGGTTCATCGTTTTAATGAATGATTTCGATGAGCTAAGTCTAAGGTTAGCGATTGAATAACAAAAATAACCATTTGATTTAAATTCTATACGAATATGGTATAGATAACTTTCTAAGCCATGTTTTGTTGAATCGCCTCAATTTCACTCTGTACGACAGCAACAAAGACACTGGCTGTAGGGGATAGAGTATGCGAATGGTGTGTCATCACTAATGGCATTTGTACGTCCACAGATTCAAGATTAACAAATACACATCCCTCACTGCGTAAATCACGAATTGCATGCGGTGCGATAGATACACCTAAGCCAGAAGAGACTTGGGTTAACACGGTTTGCATGTTGTTGGGTTGTTTTTTTATATTTGGAGAGAATCCAGATAGGTCACATTGAGTAATGATGGAGTCAAATAATCCTACCGCTTGTTCACGTTCAAATAAGATGAAAGGGTCTTGCTGCAGTTGTTTCATTTGAATGGTGGAGTATTTAGCCAACTCGTGGGTGACGGGCAAAACAGCAACAAGCTTATCTGTATAAATCGTCACCGAGGTGTAATCATCAACAAGCAGGTTCGGCAGTGGGCGAGAGAAGCTAATATCGATCTCTCGTTTGTCCAGAGCTTCGATCTGTTCAGAAGCCGTCATCTCAACAAGATCAACATCAATATTGGGGTTTTCAGCAATATACTGTCGAACTAAACGAGGCAAAAAGCTCAGAGTTGCGCCTCCAAGATAACCAATAGTTAAAGTACCAATACAACCAGAAGAAGCTCGAATCGCGGACTGTTTTGCTTGTTCCGTTTGTTCGATGAGTCTAATCGCATCTTTAAGTAAGTGCTGCCCTGCGGCGCTAATGACGACTTCGCGAGATGTACGGAAAAATAGGCTCACTCCAAGTTCGTGTTCAAGGCTTGTGATATGGCGGCTAATGGCAGGTTGAACGGTATTTAACTCTTTTGCAGCTTTTGAAAAACTGCAATGTGTCGCGACAGCCACAAAGCTTTTTAGTACTTTGATTTCCATATAGCCTCAATATAAACCTAGGTGATAAAAAAGCGCTAACTTGCGCCTATATTGCTTTTATTATCAATCACCAAGACCTTGCTAGCAAACCTTAGGGTAATAACGTTTGCAAGGCTCTGGTCACTTGTGAGAGTGGGGCGATAATCCTACGTATTCAGCTTTCAAGCTTTCTGTTTTCTAGATAATTCTTTTTCAAACTTTTAGTTTTCGAGCTCTTCGTTTTCGAGATTGCGCCGAACTAAATCGTGCATTTGTTTTACAGTCATCAGTGCTAACCAGGTAATTTCTTCTACTGAACGTTGACCCGTTGTGGAAGTTGGGTTGTGGGCTTCAATCACAGATTGATAAATTGAATCGCCGCAAGCCTCTTCTATTGGCATAGCTCTATATAGTTTGGTTTATTTGAAAGCTAATCTATGAGGTTTAAGACAGTAAGATAGGGTTCAAAAATAGACAGCTTGGTAGTTGATGGAATCAGTACAGAACGAGATTCGACTTAATCCTATCTTCTCGCTGCGATTGTATTCATTGATCGAGTGGTCAAAGCCATAGGCTGTCGACGGGGCCATATATTGAGTTATGCCTTGCTGTGTCGCTGTTATTTCATCATGGCCATGACCGCAGAACACGTCACGAACGCGATATTTTCGAAGCACTTTCATCACATCAGTATCGTTCTCTAGGCGGATCGCTTTCATCCAATCTGCACCGACTTGAATGACAGGGTGGTGAACAACCACGATAGGATCATTGGCCTTTCTCAATTGTTGTTTTAGCTGAGCCATGCCGCGGTTATCAATACGCCCTGAACCAAGTGGGTGGCGGCTGTCTAGCGGCTTGAAGCTTGAGTCTAGGAACACAAACTCTCGTTCACCGATGGTGGCTTTGTCGGTGACATAAATCGTCGAGCCTTTTAGCTCTGTGCGCATTAAGCGAGAGTCATCATGATTACCCGCAATCACGTAAATGGATTGGTCGCTAATGTGTTGCCTAATGAATGCCTCTAATCGAACGTAGTCGCCATACTTTGGGTTACAACAAATATCACCAGTCAGAAAGATGGTCTTGCATGCCGTGTCTTTGTTGACGTATTCCAGTGCTCTGCGCAGGTTCTCATAGCTGGATTCATCGGAAAGGTGGCAATCACTGATTTGGTACACGGTATTCATTGTTATTGTCCGGTAATTCGATACGTAGAATTAAAAGTGATAGAAAAATGCCTGCTAAATCAGCAGGTATTTATTGGTGTTATTTCGCTTTTGATGCGGCGTGGTGTTCAATCATGAAGGCAATAGCTTCATCGTTTAAACAAGATTTACTCACATATTGGCGCTGTTTACCGATATGCAGGATAAAACCAAGATCGGTCTGCTCAAGTTGGTCGATGTCACTCCACGCGATGGTGTTGGTCGCTTTGTGGTTTTTGTAACTTACTCCGTTAGCGTCACCTTGAAAGACGATTTTGCTGCCTGCGCCTGAGCTGATTTTTTGTCGCCATAACCACCAGGTTCTTTTGCAGTACACACTGAATGCTTCAATCACACTCAAAACAATAAAGAACCAGCCAACATAGCCGTTAGGTAATAGTTCAAATTCCAGTAGAACCACACCAAAAATAAGAAACAGTATTCCTTTTAAGTAGGCTTTTGGAAATTGAGTCGTAAGGCTAGTTTGATCATAACACTCCGCGAAAAACGTCTTGTCGAGTTTGTATTCTGTAGTGAAACCGGGTTCTTTAGACATGTGAGGCTACTTTATGGTTCTCTGTGAATGGGCTGTCAGTGGGCAGGTGTCCCACGCTGCAATTTTACAACTTGATTATTGTATCGCTTCTCACTGTTTTTATTTAGATATTTTGGCTCTGTTTTGTAAATCGATGATACTTAACGGGTCTATTCTAACTTTAGCTATCAGACTAGTGTAGGGGCATCTTTAAAGTCACCTAAAAAATTGGTGATGGGATGGATAGATCTGTGGAGTCACCCGGTTGTTGGGACTACTGGCCTTTTTGGATAAAACTTCGATCTCATTTTGTTGGTTGATGGAGTCTATAGTGATTAGCGTGCTTTATCACTACTGTTGAGGGGCTGGCATAGTCTGCTCTAACAGAATAAACATATGAAGCTTGCAAAGTTCATCACTGTTCACTCTGAGAGGCCATGCCCAAAGCGATACCTTGGGCATGGCCTTATTCTATTTCAGTTTTAGGATCAGTACTCGATGAATAATGACACCTGCTTAACGTTAATGAAGAAACTTCTTTCATAGGGAGAAGAGGTAAGAGCAATATCTAGTTTGTTCAACCCAGACACTCTCTTCTCATTTAATGCTTCTAATAGTTTAGAGTTGGTAAACCTAAGCGTTTGACCGGCTTCTACGTTGTTGAATGTAGTGAGTGGATTACTCCATGCTGCACATATTGTAAAAGACTCACAGAACGTGTCGTAATCCAGTGTGTTTGGAGACCAAGTTTGATTAACGATATGCGCAGTTACATTGTTGAATGGAAATTGAAGAGTTGAATCTCCGAAATCAACAATAAGCGTTGCCTGTTTAATTTTCCCTCGAACCTCACTTAAGTCAAAACTCGCTAGTGTTTCGTAGTCGTATGGGATTGAAGCCCCCGCTCTCAAGTAACCACCGACACGATGTTGCGTGACTTGTGTTGCCGGGGTTGCTTGCCAGTTTTCTCTTTCCAAACCGAATAGGTTAGAGGGGAGGGTCACATTCACTGGCGGACTGAAATCAGAGGCTTGGTATGGTGGAGTTTGACCGAGAACTCCTTGTCGATAGGAGTCAACGCCACTGTAGATTAGCAGTGCGTTCAGTTCATAAGGACCATCGGCTTGCTTAAACGTGTCACCAGGAACGGTAAACTTGATGGTGTTTTCGCCAGCCTCAAGCGGTTCTTGGAAACTCACTAGCTCTAAATACTCTCCGGCTGCACCAACGATATTTACCGAACCTGTGTAAGTTCCACTGCGCGTAACATGGATAGGAAACTCAAAACTCAGCGAATCAATGTAGGTTCCATCTTGCGACATAGTCGGTGTGGTGACTAAACTCCCCGTGACTTCAATCGGTTCGCGGCAACGCTCAAAAGATGCTAAATCAATAAATTCTTCAAACTGAATTCGAGGGGCTGAAATTCGTATGTCATCTTGAGTGATTGCGTAGATGATCGTCGGGTTGGAGGTCAAAGTAGACGCTGAATCAAACGCGCCAAAAATATCTTCAGTTGAGTACTGTAGAGTGACGATTTGCTTCGCAGGTTTGAGTTGCAGACGTTTGCTTGTGTTCAGCTCGTCAATTCCATCGGTGAGGTAACCATGAATGGCAAAATCCCCCGCGGATTTAACATCAAGTTCCAAGCGCTGCTCTAAGGCAATAACACAGCCTTCAGAGGAAAACAGTGGAGCGAGTGAGAGGCTGACAAATTCAATGTCAGAGGGTAGTACGTGGATTTTTTTACTTGTCTGGCGAGTGATAGTTGTTCCATATTCTTCAAAAGACGTTATGCCTTCAATTAGATAATCCCCTTCAGCGGGTGGAACGAAAATATTGCTGTAGACACCATCTTTAGCAATAGCATCGAAATTGACACCCTCATCTTTAAGCGTCAGGCGTGTTTTTATTCCAGCTTCATCAATGATCACTGCGCTGGTTTGGGCACCTGTGATTGGATTCCCTTTGTTTGTCAGTAATGCAGAAACGGGAACTGGTTCACCGACCACAAATTGGTTTGCAGCTATCGCCATGCCAAACGCAATAGGGGATTGGATCGCAACCTGAGCAATAATTACTGTGTTGTAACTTGGGTTTGGAAAATCAACGACGATCTTCCATTCGCCAGGTTCAGGGTTAGTTACTTCAGGCAAAAATAAATAGCTGCCCGGTAGCGGCGGACTTTGTGTGTCACCTGAAAGTATGTTCGCTTGCACATCATTGGATGATGTTGCGACTTGCCCGTTAGGCTTGACTAAATATACGGTTGCATCATCCAACGGCACGATGATTTCTGCTTTTAGGGCTTCCGCTTTGTCGATGGTAAATAGCATTGTGACTTCGTTATCGTTACTAGTCACTGGTTGAGATAGTGTCGTGCTTGTACTCATCCCAACGGGTATTGCATTACTGGCGATAGCCGGTGTGATGAAGGTACAGAAAAGACTGAACACCATCACTAATTGCTTGATGAATTTCATTGTGGCCACTCCTTAGCGCATTGAAATAATTTGTTGTAGAAAACGTTCAACGTTTTGTCCCGTTTTCATTGTTGAGTGGTTAGCCAATACGTTACCCAATGCATTGGTATAACTTGGGTTAGCGCTTGCCAAGGTCACAACAACATCATTTTCTTGCGGTACTGTTTGAATGGCTTGGTAACTGACTATGGTGATTGGATGAGCTTGTGGTCCATGCACACTTGGCATTGTGACCGGTTGAGTTTGAGTATCGAGGTAGGCCGCAGAACTAAAGCTTCTTAGCGCCTGCCAAGCGGTAACGCCTGCCCAACGCGATCCCCATGGGAATAGGCCAACGATATCGGGATCTTTCTCAATAACACCGTCTTGGTTGAGATCGGCATTTGCCCCAATAGAAAATGTATTTGCAATATTGCCGCGAGTACGCATTTGGATCGCGTTTGATGCTGTATCCGTTGTTAGATCACGGATACCAGGCATTTTAGGACCCGCAAACGGAATATTTGGGAGTTGCATGTACTTGCCAGCGTAATTATTTGGATCGGTACTGACGTTACTGTAGATATCGGCGTAGTGGTCCATTTTTATCACCGACAAATCTGCTGCGACGCTACCAAGGTGAGGTGTGGAGAAAGTAGAAAGGGAGGTTATCTCAAAGGAAGGGCTAAGTGCTTTGAGGTTTTGGGTATCTAGCCCGCCTTTACTGTGTGCAATGACGTGAACTTTGTCGGATTTCAACTCATCGAGAAAACCCTGAATTTTGTTGTTCAAGATATTAGCGTTAGTCGCTGTGGTTCCATTTTTGTCAGCAGAGAAACGAGTATAACGAATGCCATAGTCATCAAGTGTAGAAAGCACGCCTGGAGCCGTATCATCATCCCAAGTGTCTGATTGTGCAGCAATGCCATGAGCAAGAATCACAGGAATGGCAACATCAAACTCGATTGAGACCCAATCGACAGACATACACCAGTTGTCTCCCGTATTGCCAGTATCAATATCGACGCGAATCTCATTGTTTTGGCCGAACTTGACATCACTGATATCGACTTGAAGGTTAGTATCCGTCCAACGGTTATCAGCGCCTTGCAGCGTACCTAAAGACTTTCCGTTAAAAGATACGATATCTATTTCTGGAGCAATATTACTGACGTTGGCATTGGAGTCTATGTCGAAGACCGGCATGCTGATCCTTGCGTTAGAACCGATAACGCCTTTTTGCTGCATATCGCCCAGTTTACTCGGAGCAATTCTCCCGTCACTTTGTAAAACGTTGGGGCTGACGACCATAGGAACAGGTAAAGAGATAAGTAGAGGTCCGCCAGAAGCATAGGTACAACCGGTATCCAGACCAGGACCCGAATTCACAACATAAACGCCGAGTTCTTCTTGCGGTGGGGCTATCCCAGAGCTTTGTGAGCGCATCGAAAAATTACGCAATTCGTATGAATCAGGTATATCTTCGGCACTCGCGAAACTCGGAGAAAGTAACAAAACACTGAGCGTGGCGCTCGGAATGTATAGTTTCATTTGTTTACCTTTGAGTATAGGTTATCCAAGAATTTGGTTGAAGAAAGCTCTATCTGTAGTTGTAAGGTAAAGGCTTGGAGTTTGATGTGAAATTTATTGGGTATAATTTCGGCTTGTTACTCAATTGATAAAACTGCTGCTCTATTTTTTTCAAAATAGGAAGAGTGCGATCGCAGTTTCTGGATTGCGGAAGTTATGTCCTTATTTTCAAAAGGAGGGGGATAGTGCTCTAATATTGTTAGAACAATCTAAGTTAGTTTATGAAAGAGTAGCTAAGAATAGGAAAATCAAAGTTGGATGTAGGTTTGTTACAGAACTACATAGAGCGCGCTGTTCTGAATGGCTGACTACTAACCTAACTGGCTGTGCAAAGTTAGGTTAGTAGAAATTATGTGGCTGTTAATTCAGATTTGAGAGATAAGGGCTAGTGTTTTTTAGTAAAAATGGTAAAGGTCGCAATAAACTGAGGTTTGTTATTACATCGTTCGCTACATAGTGAAAACAGGCGACATACCGCTGTCTTGTCCACTCATTAGCAACAAGCCAATTAAGACAAGCAAAACCCCACCAAAGAGTTGTAAATAATGACCTGCGGCTTTCAGTGTCGCACTGTTACTCTTGCTACCTGCAGCCAAATAGCGTTTTACCAAGTTCTTGCCTGTTAGTGTCATTATAGCAATCGTCGAGGTTGTGAAAGCAGTACCAATCGCCATTGCAAAGGCACTGACAACCCCCATCCAATATAAGCCAACCATGTTTGCGAAAAGCAGAACCATAATCGCGCCAGTACATGGTCTCACGCCTATCGTCACGATGATTCCCGCATATTCTCGGAGCGTTGAGGCTTTGTTAATTGCGTCTGCATCGGCAACATGCTGGTGGCCGCACCCACAGTCGGCGTGAGAATGATCTGCATGAGTGTTAGCTGCGGCTTGCATTGTGCTAGTAGCGTCGATTATCGGAGAAGGGGCTGATATTGATGAACGAAGTGCCATTGGCGAACGCGCTGAAATTGTCGCAGCTGTGTCTGTTGCGAGTGTAGTGATGGCTTTCACTTTCAGCTTAGGCTTACGCATAGCGGTGTAGATGTTTTTCAAAGCCTTCCAACATATAAGCGCGCCGACGACCGCGACTAAGGCAAAGCTTAATGAAACAAACATATTCGCTTTGTCATTCACTACTCGCATGGAAGCACTAAAGCCCCACAGCAACACGCTTACTAGTAAGATTGCGACCAATGCTTGTAAAAAAGCGGAGACGACCGTAAGCACTAAACTCGCCTTGGCTTTGGTTGGGTGAGTCGCTAAGTAAGTCGACACGATAACTTTGCCGTGCCCAGGCCCCAAAGAATGAAGCATGCCATAGATAAAGCTGAACCCGATAAGGTAACTGCCTGCGCCCCAAGGGTTGGATTTAGCTTCATAGAGCAGGTCTGCAAGTTCTGAATTGACTTCTCTTTGCCATTGAATGCTAGAGATAACTAACGATGGCCACATGGACCACAGTTGATACGCACCAATAGCAATAAGCACGAACGCGCCAGCACCAATGAGGTAGTGATTGATTTTTCTTCATTTAACAAGAACCTATATCTGAAATCTTTCTGTTAATTAGTTGCCATGCTTAATCAGCTAGACGCTGACTTAAAGGCTGAAACGAATCACTGCGACTAAGAAGCGGGAACCGCCGCACAATGAAGCTCAACCGATTGTGTAAACAGTTGGCCTAGCGTGTTATCTGGATCTGCATCGACAGGTAAAGACATTGCATAACTCATTTGCTCTGGCGTCGGGTTAGGCTCGATTAATTCTAAATGGCATTGTCTTGCTAGTTCAGGTGACAATGTCACGTCGCTGCTGGATAGCCACGACATGTCGACAAAGTAACTAGGGTCAAAAATCAATACGCGAAGCGAGTTTCGTGTCACAGGCTTAGGTTTAGAAAGTGGTAGGTCAAATGTTAGAACCATCTTGGCTTTATCACGCTCAAACTTTGCGTTCTCAACCACCTGATATTTGATGGGCTCTTCACCATCATAAAAGTACGTGAAGTAGTGCTCGTACATCATGTTTTCGATTACAGACGCAGCGAGCTTTTTGAATGTTTCAGTTTCTGTATCGGCAGAGACGTCTTCTCCATCCAACATGTACATCGAGGTCATTGCATCAAAAGACCACTCCATAGAGAGACCGGTGATCATGCCATTCTCTCCCTCAATATGAGTTTTCATCTCTATCCAAGAGTGAGGGTGGGCATATAGATTTGGCGCAAAACACAATAATGCTAGGCCAACAGTCAAGCCCTTGAGAGAGCGAAAGCATGTCGAGAAACGGCTTACATAGCGTGTGGAGAGGCGATTGATGGCATCGATTAGAATAAATGGCTGTTTCATGAGAAATGATGGTAATTTAGTGTGATGTTATATTATAACAACTCGATGCGTTGTTCACTTCAAATTATAAGCTTGTTTACATTGAAGCCGACTGCAATTCTTGATTTTCAATCCAACCTATTTTTCCTATAAACATCTTTGATTGGTCCCTAATTCGACATTATTCAGACTAGTGTGTGACGTTGAATAGTCGATTAAGCTCTCGGTTGTGCGAGGCCTTTTTGTAATGGGTTTGAGCTTGGCTCTTGATAACAGGCATTAACAACGCAAAAAATACCCCCAATAAAAATACTACCCCCTAGTATATATGGTTATTTGAAAGGTAACTGAGATAGGCTGAAGATGACGGTAAGTTTGGGTGCTTGTGATCTTAGTTATCGATCCAGTAAATCTTATTTTTCACATGATAGTTATTGGCATATGCCAGTAATGGGGCGTATGCTGAACTCCTGATCATCAATAACAGGAAGTTACTATGTTATACGCAGTACCTTGTCGCGACCTTCATGTTGGCAACCACTTTGCTCGTTCCCCACAGATCGCGATTGTCGATGAACAACGACAGATAAAACAGATTGTTCCTTTGATTGACTCCGACACCTCTTGCAATAAAAAGAAGCAATGGATTTCGGTTCTCCGTTCTTACGATGTGAAATCTGTGGTGGTTCGTTATATTGGTAAGAAGATGCTAGCGCACTTGTTCAATAACGATATTCGAGTCTTGGCATCGACAGGTAAGGCAGAAATCGGGGCTTTGGATTTCGACAATCTACGGGAAGTGACCGATCTCGATTATGGTCGCGAGCCGAGAAATAGTGGGTGTGGCAATAAAACGTGCGGCGAAAACGGGCACAAAAAACAAGCTTCGATTCTAATGGTACAGCCTAATCAGCTAGGTGCTATTCGAGGGTTCCGACAATGACCTTTTTGTTGACGCTATTGGGGTTTGTCGGAGTCGTTACATTGATGGCGATAGGCGTGATTTTTTCGCGCAAGCCAATCAAAGGTAGTTGTGGAGGACTCGCACAGTTAGACATTGAGCGCGAATGCAATTGCAAGGATGTGTGTGAAGGGCAAAGCCGAAAGTTATATCAGATTACTGAGCCATCAAGCTAAGTATCGAAGTAAGCATCAGAGTTCTCGCTCACTGAGTTAAATAACTTCTGGCTAACACGTTAATTAACTACTTTGAATCACCAACGCGTGACCATTGACGATGCACTTGGCGACTTTAGCTCGTGCACGCTTGATAATGTTGCCGAACGTTTGGCGAGACACCTGCATTTGTTCAGCGGCTTCAAGCTGGCTCAGGCCTTCTTGATCAGCCAAGCGCAAGGCTTCGAGCTCTTCCAATAGCAATTCTTCTTTATGAAGCTCGTCCATAGGAACACCATTGGGCTTAAAACAAGAGTAAGCCGTACGGGTACACAACTGGCGATGTTTTTTTGGTCGAGCCATATCAATCTCTAGCAATCTATGGGTAAAGGTAAGTATGAAGGTTTTCATTCCACACAATCATCGGCGTTGCCAAGTGTGCAGCCAAGGTTTTTTCAACGACAGCGCCATTTGTTTTGAAGCTATTGGCGAGCATGACACTTTAACTAAGCATGAGGCAGTAGCTAAATATAAAACCAGAGCCAAGATTGTACCAACAGATAAAGCTGAGGGCTACGATGGCATCATGCAAGGTGGCATTGTCACTACACTGCATGACAGCGCGATGTTGCATTGTCTATTTCAGAATGATATCAAGGCGATGACGGTGAGTTTAACCTCTCGTTTTCATCATCCGATTTTGATTGGTCAAGAACTGGAAGTTCGTGCCCAGTGGGTGAAAAGTAGACGTAATATCTACTTCCTAGAAAGCCAAATTACTCAGTGCGGAAAGTTATGTTCGTCGGCACAAAGTCAGTTTATGTCAGTTTCTAGCTATCAAACTTAAGCTTGGTATAGCGGTGTTGTTTTATCAGTTATAAAAGTCCAACTACGGTTTCATAGTCACTGAAAATAACGTGTACGAAGAAGAGATTAACCGCGCCCTGTTGAAGATTCGTGAGTCACGAAAGTGGCGTAAAATCTTGGTCGATTATTTCGCAGATCAGTAATCGAAATTAGAGGCTTATTCAAAAGCTTTTGGACTTTCGCCGTTACAGTTGATCTGAATCTGAGGCCTTGATCTTTTTGAAGTATTTAAATGCACTCCAAACCGCGTAAGCCGCAACCCCTACAATCAATGCCGAGCGAAGGAGAATAGGCGCATCATGCTCAAGTTGACCAACATGAGGAACAATACTGGCAAACAATCGACTGGTAAAAAGCAGCCCCATTACTAACATAATTACTTTATTCATGTGACCTGCCATTCAATTGAGTACGTTGCACAGAACGAGTTTTGGGGCGATTACACGGTTAACACGCCAGACAACGATTCTGCTCGAGATAAAATCATGCGCTTCTCAAACGTAACCGTCAATGCGATATCGGCGTTAAGCCAGTAAGCTAAAATTTCGTTTTTGGAAGGGGGCTGTTCTGGTGCTGGAGTTTCGAGTTCGAGACTGTGGAAGGGCTATGACATCTTCCCGTGAAATTGATTTTCCGGATTTAATATTCTGATTTATGATCGCATGCATTCTAGGGTGGACAAATGTCCTCCTTTTTATTTGGAGAGGCGCAATAAAATAGGTGCCACTAAAACAATTAATAAAGGACACATCTATGGACCTATTCGCTCTACTTGATATCAACAATACTTTAGTCAATATCCCAATAGGGGATGGCTACGCAATGAGCTGGATTGAAGCATTCGGCACCGTGTTTGGTTTGTTGTGTATTTGGTTTGCAAGCCAAGAAAAAACCATTAACTACCTGTTCGGATTGCTGAATGTCACCTTATTCGCGGTTATCTTTTTCCAAATTCAGTTATACGGACTGTTACTTCTACAACTCTTTTTCTTTTGCGCCAACATTTACGGTTGGTACGCATGGACACGTCCTAATGAGCAAGGTGAAACGCTAGAAGTTCGTTGGTTGAGCCAAAATAAACTAGTAGCAACGGCCGTAGCGTGTGCGATTTCTATTGCTTTGTTAACTATGTACATCGACCCATTCTTTTTTGCGCTAGCAAACATCGCGGTAGATAGCCTGAATCTATTTGGTGCGGATTTAGCGGAGCCAGTGCTTGAACCGGATGCGTTCCCATTCTGGGATGCCACGATGACCATTCTATCTATTGTTGCTCAAGTTCTTATGACACGTAAGTATGTTGAAAACTGGATACTGTGGATTGTGATTAACATTATCAGCGTTGGTATTTATGCGACGCAGGGTGTGTACGCAATGTCTGTTCAATACGCAATCTTAATGTTTATTGCGGCAAACGGTACTCGTGAGTGGGCACGCACAGCTAAACGAAACAGTGATAAATCGTTAACTCAAGCAACGGCTTCTTAGGAGTGAAGATGGCAAAGCAACCTCATATCTGCGTTGATGAAACGCAAATTGCTCCGTTAGTTATTGTTTGTGGTGAGCCAGATAGAGCGAATCGAATCGCGAGCTTGCTTGAACATGCTGAACTGGTCTCTGAAAACCGTGAATATCGAATCTTCACTGGTCAATATCAAGGTAAAGCGATATCGGTTTGCAGCACGGGCATTGGTGCACCTTCAATGATCATTGCGGTAGAAGAGCTTAAGTTTTGTGGTGTGACTCATATTGTCCGAGTAGGGTCTGCAGGCGCAATGCAGTCACATATCGGGCTTGGTGAGCTAATTATTGCAGAGGGCGCGGTTCGTGATGAGGGGGGATCTGCGGCTTACGTTAAACCGTCGTATCCCGCTTATGCAAGCTTCTCCCTGCTCAAAGAGCTAGATGGGTTCTTGCAGCAGCAGTCAACACCTTACTATTTAGGAACAGTGCGCTCACACGACAGTTTTTATACCGATGATGAACAGGCGCTTTGTCAGTACTGGAATGGCAAAAGCATTTTAGGTGCAGACATGGAAACATCCGCGTTGTTTACCGTGGGACGCTTGAGAGGGCTTAATGTAGCTTCTATCTTGAACAATGTTGTCTTGTATGAACAAGATGTAAAAGAGGGCGTTGGGCAATATGTCGATGAGGCTGAGGCAATGATGCAAGGAGAGCGGCTAGCGTCATTAGCGGCACTGGAAGCATTAATTACTCAATAAGAGCCTGAATAAATGCAAGACGAAAGCGATGGGAGACCGTCGCTTTTTTATTGGGTTCTCTCCTGTGGTTTAAGTGGTTACAATCGTTTGAATATAAACAGCAGTAATGTAATGAGAGAGTAAGTATGAAGATTGCACCATACTCAAGCGGACGCTTTAAAAACTACTTAGAACAAAAAAGCTCTGAATTTAGAGATCTCATCTACCAACACCAAGTTAACTCTCGTTACTTCAATCAAAATGATGAAATCCTACGTCAAGGTGAGCAGCTTCAGTATCTTTATGTAGTGCCCGCAGGAAGAGTCTCTATGAGTATTTCCGCGGCTAATGGGCGACGCTTTCAATTGGGCGAAGTGAATTGTGATTACCATATCTTCGGTGAGATGGAGTTTTTCACGCAGACCCCTTGTCAGTGGAACGTAGTGGCTGATGAACACATGCAAGTTGATGTTATTTGCATTCAGAGATTAGCAGAAGCACTACTTGAAAATCCGGGGATGATGTTCTTCTTTGCCTCTGCATTGGCGGAAGATTATCAAGACTCTATGGGTATTTACACTAACCGTCTTTTACACTCAATTACCTACAATATTGCGTATGATTTATTGGTTCAAAGCGAGACTAACACTGTGTTAGGCGGTTTCGATAAAGTGAATCAAGAAGCAGAACGATTTGGTACATCGAGCAGAGTGTATCGAAGAGCGGTTAAAGACCTATTAGCAAAGGGTTTCATCAGAAAAGGAGAGCAAGGGTTAGAAATTGTCGATCAGCGAGCACTGCAAGCTTTTATTGACTCCTACGAATAATAAAAGAGCTTGGCACTTACTTAAATGCCAAGCTCGGTTTTTCAATGTTTACTATTAACTACTCGCATCTATTTATGAGCGACTTTCTCTCAGCAACTAGCCCGTAAGTGTCCGCGCACCATTACCGGCGACTAAGTATTAATCCTTAAGCTTTTGCATACATGAGTGTTCTATAACCACCGATTAAGTTGCGTGCTTTAAAGCCGTTGTTGACGAGTTGGCGATAGGCCACGTTACCACGTAACCCGACTTGGCAGTAGATTACAATCTCTTTGTCTTTTGATAGTTCGTCCATGCGGTGACGCAGTTGGTCGACAGGAATGTTGATTGCGCCTTCAATAAAGCCACCATTTTCTAGTTCGCCAGGGTTACGAACATCGAGTAGGAGTTGGTTGTCGCTTAATGTTGCAATCTCATCGAAATGAATAGGTGTCGCGTCACCTTTAATAATATTGTTGGCAACAAATGCGGCTTGGTTAATCACGTCTTTGGCACTCCCGTAAGGTGGTGCATAGGTTAATTCAAGGTGTTGAAGCTGATCAACGGTCATACCTGCACGTTGAGCTACTGCCATAACATCAATGCGTTTATCAACGCCATCTTTACCGACGGCTTGCGCACCTAGTATTTTCCCTGTCTTAGGGGCGAATAACATCTTGAACGAGACAATCTCAGCGCCAGGATAGTAGCTAGCGTGGCTTGCGGTATGCACATAGACTTTTTCATAGTCGACGCCTTCACGCTTCAACTGTTTTTCGTTTTTCCCTGTTGAGGCAACGGCTAGGTCAAAAATCTTACAGATAGCTGTGCCCTGTGTACCTTGATAGATTTCATTGCGTCCGAGCATGTTGTCGGCAGCCATACGACCTTGACGGTTAGCAGGGCCAGCAAGCGGAACTAGAGTTTGTGCACCTGTGACAAAGTCTTTTTCTTCGACCACATCACCCACAGCGTAGATGCTAGGATCGCTAGTCTGCATCATTTCATTGGTGTAGATACCACCTAGTTCGCCAATTTGAAGTCCTGCTTCTTTTGCTAACTTAGTCTCAGGACGCACACCGATAGCCATGATTAAGATATCAGTAGTTAATGACTCGCCATTATTAAGTGTTAATTCTAATTCACCCTCTATGTGTTGGTGCTTCTCGCTCTCGCCTGAATCAAAACTTGCGATGTGTTCGTTAGGTATATATTTCACAGACTCAAGCGCGACGCCGAGTTTTAGGTCGATGCCTTTGTCACGAATCTCCGCATGGGCAAAGCCGGCCATTTCCCGGTCTACTGGCGTCATTACTTGGTCAGCCATCTCAATCAACGAAGTCTTTATCCCAAGCTGATGAAACGCTTCCATCATTTCCAAGCCGATAAAGCCACCGCCAACAACTGTCGCGTGCTCAGGTTTATTCATTTGGATTGTTTCGATGATGCGATCCATATCTGGAATATTGCGTAGTGAATGGGTGAGGGGGTTATCGATTCCTGAGATGGGAGGAACGACGGCACCGGCTCCAGGGCTGAGTAATAAGAAGTCGTAACTCTCGCTGTAGTGATTACCATCAACAAGATTTTTGACTGTAACGGTTTTATTGGTGCGATCAATAGAGGTAACTTCGTTCATCACTCGTGCGTCAACGTTGAAGCGAGCTAAGAAGCTTTCAGGTGTTTGTAACAGAAGCTTGCTTCTATCCTCGATATCGCCACCTATGTGGTATGGCAATCCACAGTTGGCAAAAGAGACGAATGGTCCTCGTTCAAACATTATTATTTCGGCTTCTTCACTAAGACGACGAGCGCGTGCAGCAGCTGAAGCACCTCCAGCTACGCCACCGATGATTACAATTTTAGTCATACGTTTACCTATTACTGTCTCTAAGTTTAACTATACAAATTGCCGAGCATAGAGCTTGTATCTTCTTAATGATCAGTACTGGCTGGTCGCCGGCGATTGAGTAGTTTTCGAAATACCTAGATACTATAAAGATGTAAATTAGCATTGTCTAATATTTATTTTGAAGCTATCACCTCGGGATTGAGCGTTTGGTCCAAGGGCTGTGATTAGACTAAAGCACGCTAGTAAAGGTAATACGCGTTAGCGAGTCGAGTACAGGTTAGCCAAATTAACTGTCATGAGCATAATGAACAGGATCACGGATGTGCTGACTGATTACGTTCTTCAGATCTTGTTCATACAGATCTAGCCAGGCATAACGCTCGCGATACAACTTACGCTTTTGACGTTTTAGAGCTTCAAGATCTTTCCTGTTCGGGTTTGTCGGGAGACGATAGAAATAGTTATCATGCACCTGTCCATCGTGCTCTTCCCACAGACTGTCGTATTTAAGGCTGATGTCTTTGTTTTTCTTACCGTAGCGTAATGAGTTCGAGACATGACCAGACTCTTTTACCGCATAGATATTGTCGATACCCAAGTTAATAGCGAGCAGTCGTAGTGTTTCTACCATGAAGGATTTAGGTCTTAAACCGTAAAAAGCTTTGGTGAATGTGCGGGTAAATCCATTGTCATTGGCGCCACCCTGTATACCGCCGATGTAGATGTTGTTGTCGAAAACAGTAAACGAAATGGTATACATTTTTTCGAGTTGAGAGTTGGTCAATGAAATTGTCAGTTCACCTTCTTTTCTCGCGTTTCTTTCGAAGCTGAGATTAACCAGATAAACGTTGTCATCTATCTCAAGTTTTAAAAGATTGAGCCTTTCGTTATAGATTTGGTGTCTAGCTTCTGTTGCGAAGGTGTTTTCAAACCAGTCGTAGTGTTTGGATAAGATATCGATCTTTTCTTTATTGCTAAAGCCAGTACATAAGTAGGGAGTCACAAATTTAGAAAGGAAGTTGGGTTGCTTGATAAATAATAACTTTCTCTCTTCAGAGTTGAAATTATTACTCATTTTTCGAGTAGCTGAATAATAAAACAGGGCTCGAATAGTAAACTTAACTATCGCTTTGTACTTACCCTTATTTTTATGGGTATTTGCTTCAATCCCCATGCGAACGACATTCATAATCACCTCAAAGAAGAAGGATTGCTCGAACATAGTCGTGTCATGAACCCTTCCAATAATCTCACCAATAACAAGAAAATGATGATAGTGAAAAAGGTGATTTGGGTAAGTATGGATATGTATAGCTATGTAACTCAATCAGTTACTTAGCGTTCAGATTTTGGACAGATGTGTTTGTCGCTTTAGTGGGGAGGGGTATCAATGTTATTTATTAGAGGCGCTTGCTCCTAAATCAAAAATGCCACTACAAATCTGCAGTGGCATTAGAACGATAACAAACTATCACCTTGCTTAAACCTAAACTTTAGTTCTTATATAAACTAAAGTTCTAACAGTTTAGCCAGTTCACGCTCTTCGAGAAGCTCTTCAATGCGTTGACGAGTCTTAGGCGTTTCGGCTTGCGCTTTAGTCGACTTGCCTGCTTTTTTGCTTCGGCTCGTTTTCGCTTTTTCCTTAGTCGTCATCGTAATCTTCCTTGTGTTTTTTGTGTTACAGGTTGCACGTCTCTTTTAGTGCCTTGCCCGCTTTAAATGCTGGCGTCTTTGATGCGGCAATCTGAATCTCTTCTCCGGTTCGCGGGTTACGACCAGTGCGAGCAGCTCGAGAGTTAACTTTAAAGCTACCAAATCCAAGGATCGATACGTCATCACCGTTCGCAAGCGAAGTAGAGATACCTTCAACTAGCGCATTTAGTGCTGTGCCTGCTTGGTCTTTTGAGATGTCTGCAGAAGTCGCGATGTGTTCAACTAATTGAGATTTGTTCATAATCTATATTCCTTATTGAGTACGGCTGGCGTCTACCTTTAGCACCTAGCTTATGCGATCTTATCAACAGCAATTGAAATAATGTCAGTGAGCGGGTAGAGCTTTGTAAAGTAACCAACAGAATTGACTATAAAAGCATCTGTCGGTTCAATCAATGCAATTCATTGATTATTATTGGTTTATAGACATGTTGCCCAAATTTACTTGAGAAAAGAGCATTAGGGTTGCCCGTTCGATTCATAATCCAAATCGAAGCTGTCATCTATCACGTTGATAACGAAAGAGTAAAAACAAAGAAGCCCAGCTTAATTGCTGGGCTTCATGTTGTGCTGTCAGAGCGATTTGTTAATTCAGAACTATTTAGTAATAAAAATTTGTTCTGTTTCTAGTGATGTCATCGTGCGAACTTGACGCCAAATGTAGTAGAAAATACCTAACATCATCAGCATGCTTGGGATGGCGATTGCTGGGTAGCTGTAAAGTGTCAGCTTGCCAAGTTCTTCATTAAAGGCAGCGGTGCCAGCAGGGCTAGTCACAATCCAAGTCGCTAGGAAGTAGTTCATAGCTGAAGAAAATGCGAAAGTACTCGCGAATAGGTAGTTGGATGTCATTAGACAACGATCAAACTTTGCTTGGTTACCGAACTGCTTTAGGCGCTCTTCAATAAGAGAGATATTTAACAGGGCCGGTGTGAAGATAACTTTCTGGATAAACGGGTAGCGGGTGAAGGTAGAGCCAAGAACCGCCAAACCAATTAGACCAGGGATTAATGCTTCTTTTAGTGCTAACCAACGAGTGTCTAGCTCAAAGAAACCAATACCGCCCGTTAATAGCACGCTGACGAAGCCAAGCGCCGCTATGAAGTTGAACTTCTTGTTGCGGATCAACTCCATGCCACCGTAAGCAATAGGGAAGGCTAGTGCGACAAGTAATGCTAAGCCTGTTCCGAGAAGCTCATCTCCACTGAACTTCATTAAAATGAATGAAGGAAGAAAGACGTTAAACACGACTTCGAAAAGAGGACTCGATTTTTTGTTTTCTGTGTTACTCATAATTTCTAAATACATTATGTTATGGATTTATTCTCAGGGATTGTTGTTTACCTTGCCCAAGATGTAAAGCCTTAAGGCGTCATGCTGTGTAACGACATGTGACATCAACGACATCTCTGAGCCTATATAACGCTCAATTTAATACTTTGTGAGGGATGTTTATCTGGCCGACTTGGGGAAATCGAGTGGAAATTTTGGTTTAGTTTATTCAAACCTAATTCAGTTTATTGCGTTGTCGCGTACTCTTACTCACATTCACCGCTCTCAAACGATTGATGAATGTGAAATGAGGGAGAATAGAAAGGAATAGTTATAAGTCCATTATTGGTCGAAAAGTAGGTTAAAGCTTAAAGGGATTTGGTCGGAAATCGCTAATCCACCCACGGTCGCTGAAAGTTTGTTTAGATTCTCTGTCGATATCCCAAAATCAGCGCCGTTGACGATGAGTGTCGAAGCTGAGCTAACCATGACAAACCCTGAGGATGGAACCACCACAACTGGGAAGTCGATCGTTTTGGTTACGCCGTGTAAAGTAACTTCCGCTGCTACTGTTGTTCTTTTTGGATCACCAGATAGCATCGACGGTTCAACCTTCCCAGAGATCTTCACTTCAGGAAAAGTCATCGATTCAAAGTAGAGTTCATTCAGTCTCTGGTCACGAATAGCGACTCCGGTGCTCACGCTTTTCAAGTCCAATACTATTGAAAACTGACCCTCTTCGGTAAGCCCTCCAGACATAGGTTTGATGGATGCGGGCTCGACAACAAACTGCTTTTTAATGGTCGCGAATGTGATGTTCGATAACTTCGGATCTAATGTGTAGCCCGACTCCGCGAAAGATTGAGCGGAGATAACGGTGCATAGGAGGCCGAATGTAGAGATTAGTTTTTTCATAAGTTGTCACCAGATTGATGAGTTCACAGGTTTACGTTCTTGAGTCGTACGTTTTTAAAATGACTTTTTGGAAAGAGTGATTGAGAGAAGCTTAGTTCAGCATTCGAAAAATTACCGCAGGAAAAGAAGAGCGTCGCTGTATTACTGGAATCATGATCGACGAAGTGACTTGTTTATTTTTAGCTATGTTATAACATAACCAAAATTACTCTGGCCAAGAATAATTATTCTGTTGGTAAAAGGGAAGCGATGAGCATGTATCAAGGAGACGACGTAATGAATGCCGTGTTAACCAAGCCTTTGGCTACCAATAGCAGCCAGCCACTCAACATTAGTTCAGCTGTGAGTATTCAGGATAAGGCAAATCACAAGCCAAGCTTGAGTGCTTCTGAGCAGCCAACGGTATTAGCGGATATCTACCAAAGTGATATTAATATAGCGGTATGGCAGCGACAGTTTGATGAAGGCTTAACGACGGCAATTAGTGAATTTATCGCCTTGAATCCAAACTTTAGTAAGTCTGTTAGCGTGTCACCTGAAAATGCTTTCGATAAGTTGGAATTTGCCACCGATGGCACCGCCTCTAAAGCGCTGTTAGAAAACATGTCAGAGCTGGTGGATATGTTCTGTTGTTTGTTTGAGCTTGAAGAAGTCGGGTTGCGTTTAGCCGTTCTGAATAAAGCGATGTGTCCACGTTTCCATTTTGATCAAGTGCCTTGCCGCTTGGTGACAACTGATCATGGTGTTGCGACTCAATGGTTGCCAAACGACTTAGTCGACCGTTCTAAGCTAGGGCTAGGGGCTAACGGAAAGCCTGATTCTGTTTCAGGCCTGTACAACGACGAATCTGACATCCAGAAAATGGCCAGTGGTGATGTTGCGTTATTAAAAGGGGAGCGTTGGAGTGGCAATGAGAATAGAGGCCTTGTTCACCGTTCACCAGTCACTTCATCTGACGAAACACGATTGCTGTTAACGTTGGACTTTGGTTGATCAACTTTTGACTACTTTGTCCGCAACCTGTTTCTATTCAGACGTTCAACACGTTTAAATACCTTCCTAATGATCTAACGGTATAGCGCGATCTGTGCCGTTATTACTCTCAAACAGAGACACTCATCAGCTGACCATGTTTAACACATTAATTCAAAATTTAGAGTTTACCATTCTCTAAATCAATGGGTTACGATGCGTGCTCTTACTCACACATATGAATAATTCAACCGGTTAGCTGGTTTCTTAATTTATTTTAAAGCGTAAAATATATCCCGCTTGCAAACCGCTTTGGCAATCAATTTGTTCGCCACGGTTTATTACTTCCAAATTATAGGTTTCCTATGTTCAAGAAACTCTCGCTTAAAAATAAGCTGGCGATTTCAGCCAGTATGGCCATTATCCTGGGGGGGATTTTGGTCGAGGCATTGTCTTTTCGTGCTTCACTGCAAAGGTTGGATATTGAAGTTGAACAGCGCTTAGAGGGCGCATCGGCTTCGTACAATCAATATGTATCGGATTGGATCTTATCCAAAGAGCGTGCGCTTACTTCTCTTTCGAAAGAGTCCAAACAAGAAAGCTTGGTGACTCATCTAAAACAGGTTCGTGACTCAGCCTCTTTTGATAATGTCTTCTTGGCATTTCCTGATGGTTCGCAAAAGAACGCGAACGGTGTTGTGTTGCCACCGGGCAATGATGATCCACGCGTATGGGGTTGGTACACCAATGCGGTTGCGAACCCAAGCAAGGTGTTCATGGATAACCCAACGGTTGCTGCAGCAACTGGGGCGAACGTTGTTTCATTAGGAACAGCAATGCAACTGCATGGGCAACAGGTTGTGTTGGGTGCTGATGTAGAAATTACAGACATCTTAAACAGTCTAGAGCAGGTGATTCTTCCAGGTGAAGGTTACATGTTCATCGCGACCAACAAAGGAACGGTTTATACGCACCCTGACACTAAGTTACTGAACAAGAATATCAGTTCACTTGGGTTAAATTTCTCCGATGTACAAAATGCTCTGACTAGCGGTAAAGACACTTCTATCGAGTTGAATGGCAGCGACTATGTTCTGTACGCACGTGCGATTGATGGAACGAGCCTGATTACTGTGAGCGTTGTTAACCA
Organism: Vibrio sp. 10N.222.52.B7; assembly: GCF_041474275.1. Lineage (NCBI taxonomy): Bacteria > Pseudomonadati > Pseudomonadota > Gammaproteobacteria > Vibrionales > Vibrionaceae > Vibrio > Vibrio sp. 10N.222.52.B7. Next base: position 30,607 of record NZ_JBFRTU010000068.1, read on the forward strand.
TGACTCTCTGGTTGCGCCACTATTTGATGCAGTGATTGGTCAAGTGTTGGTGACGCTACTTGTGGTGATCGTATGTACCATACTGTTTAACCTGTTGTGTACGATTCTATTCCGCCCGTTGAACCACGTTTCTCAAGCACTGGCGCAAATCGCGAATGGTAGTGGTGATTTAACTCAACGCATTCATGTTGAAAACCAAGATGAAGTGGGCGAGTTGGCTCATAACTTCAATACCTTTGTTGGAAGCTTACAGCAGTTGATTGGCCATATCCGTGGGCAGTCAGAACAGCTAAACAGCCAGTCAGAGCAAAGTGCTCAGCGTGCGAACCGTTCGGTGGATGAGCTTAATCATCAGCAGCAAGAAATCACTATGGTCGCGACGGCCGTAACTGAAATGGCGAGCGCCACGCAAGAGATAGCATCGCATGCCGAGCAAACAGCAAAAGCGGCGCAAGATTCAGCGACAAGCACTAACAGTGGTCACGCTCTGGTTGTGGATACCAAAGGTTCAATCAATAACCTAGCCAATGAAGTTAATGAAGCGGGTAGTGTGATTAGCGAACTTAACAAGCATGCTCAAGAGATCTCGACTGTACTCGCAACGATTCAAGGCATTGCAGAACAAACCAACTTACTTGCTTTGAATGCAGCGATTGAAGCGGCTCGTGCTGGTGAACAAGGTCGTGGATTTGCTGTGGTAGCGGATGAAGTACGTGTGCTTTCACAGCGTACCCACTCTTCAACGGAAGAGATCAAATCAACAATTGATATCCTGCAGCGTACAACGGCGCAAGCGGTTGAGCTGATGGAGAGCAGTTCTAAGTTGGCAATACATTCAGTAGAAGATGCCGATCGAGCTTCGCATGCGCTTGAAGAGATCAATACTGCAGTTGCTTTGATCAGCGATATGGCGACTCAAATCGCGACGGCTGCTGAAGAGCAAACACATGTGACGGGTGAAATTACCCAGAACGTGACGACCATTAAAGATGTTACCGACCACTTAGTTGTGGGCGCACAGGACAGCTTAACTGAGTCGAACGAACTTAAGAGCCAAGCCGCTGGCTTAAGTGACAAAGTGGCGACTTTTAAGCTTGCTTAACTGGTTCGCTCACTGATGCCTGATCAGTGAGTGCACGTTAAGCAATAAGCCAAAGCGACGTAGATTACGTCGCTTTTTTTGTGTCTGTGAACAATCGAATTCTTTACTAATCCGCTTCTGAAAATTCTCTAAGCGCACTCATTGCGGCTTCAGCTTTGTCTTTCTGAACGAAGATATGGTCGTGATAAAAGCCAGCAATCACGTTGGCGCTAATGCCGTAAGAACCAAGCTTGGTGGCAAAGGCTGCTGTTAATCCAACCGCTTCAAGACTGGAATGTACCGACAATGTAATCAGGCTAAACACACCATCGAAGTCTAGCTGAGCTTTGGTCGCAACTTCTTCTTTCAGAACCAGTGTTAAACCTTCTTTCTCACGAAAAGTCGAGATTGGATTGAGCTGAACATAGTCTGCCAATCCCCCGCCTACAGTACAAAAAACATAGCTCCCGTCGATTAATTCTGGTGACATGGATTTCAGTAGAAGGTCTAGGTCGGTAATGGCAGCCATAGTCAGTTTCCCTGCGTGAATAAGCTAATTGATGATGTATGCAGTCACGATAGAAGCAACTGACAGTTAAGTAAAATTAATGATTTTAATTCTGCATCAGTTTTACTAATGGCAAGTTTTCCTCCTTAGTGATGGCATCGTACTTCTACCAACTTGTCGATTGTTCCATCTCGTCAGATAAATGGTCGATAAAGGCTCTTAACAGCGGTGTGACTTGTTTACGCGTTCCATAAATAGCATGAACACCGAGCGTTTTAGGTTGCCATTCAGAAAGCAGTGGCACTAATAGACCATCACGCATCAAGGTTTCCACTGAAGGGAAGGGCAGTAAACAGATACCGTTGCCTTTGAGTGTGGCAGAAAGCAGAACCTCTGAGGTGTTTGCACTGATATTCCCTTTAATCGGAACCGATTCGAGCCCATTGGGGCCATTGAACGTCCAAGCGGTTTTGCCAAAGTAACTGAACGATAAACAGTTGTGGTGCGCTAGATCTTGGGCTTCTGTGGGTGTGCCTTTCTCTTTTAGATATTGAGGCGATGCGCAAATCACGGAGCGGCATTCACCGATCTGCTTCGCGACAATATTGGGCGTCAGTTCGTTGGTTATGCGAATGGCCAAATCGATGCGTGACTCAACCAGGTTGACGGTCTGATCAGTCGAGATAATGTCGATAGAAACCTCTGGCCATTTGGCGATGAAGCGACTAATTGATTCCATCAAGAAGCTATCGACAATCGAGTAGCTCGCAGTAATACGCAGCTGACCTTTTAAATGCTCTCGGTTTTGGTTTCTGATCCTAGCTAGGGATGTTTCCAGTGCCAAAAGTTCTCTGGCGACCTCAAGTGTTTCTTTACCTGCGCTGGTTAAACTCAAGCTTCGTGTTGTTCTGTGAAGCAAGCGTGTGTCCATCCATGCTTCTAACTCACCCAAATAACGAGTGACCTTGGTTCGTGAGAGATCAAGGTGCTCTGCCGCAGCGCTTAAACTGCCACGTTCCACTATGGTGACAAAGACATTCATTGCCTCGAGTTTATCCATTGTTTTATTGCCTAGAGAATTAAACCGACCTCAGTATATGTCCGAAAACTGCAACAGTTAAAGTTAATTTGATGTCTATTTCATCTAAAAACAATCAAATAAGATATTTGGACATTCAGCGAGTTGGCAGGTGTTCAACTCCAAATATCGGAATAAAGCCATGAATACGTTATCGAAAACCCTGTTATCAAAAAGCATGCTTTTAGGAACCATAAGCCTAGGAACCGTGCTGGCATCAAGTGTTGCGCTAGCGACAGAACTGAACATTACTCACTATAACCCCGGCGAGAACGCGATATTCCCGGCAAGCTCGGTATTGGTCTCGGGTGAGAAAGAAGTGATTCTGTTTGATGCGCAATTTAGTGTGGCTGATGGACAAAATTTGGTGGAGCAAATCAAAGCCACAGGCAAAAAATTATCGATGGTTTACATCAGCAGCGGCGACCCAGATTACTACTTTGGTTTGGAACCGATAGTTTCGGCATTTCCTAACGTTAAAGTCGTTGCCAGTGAAGCCGTTGTCGCGCATATCAAACGCACCAAAGATGCAAAGCTTGAATACTGGGGGCCTATATTAGAAGGCAACGCGCCCTCTAAGGTGATTGTTCCAATGGTGATGAACGACACAACATTAAGCATCGAAGGTGAAACCATCGAAGTGAAAGAGATAAATACACACCAAGCTTACCTATGGGTTCCGTCTGAAAAAACGGTGTTTGGTGGCGTGTCGGTGTATAGCGGTGTGCATGTATGGATGGCAGATACTGCATCGAAAGAGATTCGTAGCCAGTGGTCACAATCGTTGGAGCGTATGAAAGCACTAGAGCCAGAGGTTGTAATTCCGGGTCACTATTTAGGTGAAATGCCAACAGGAATAAATGCAGTTCACTTCACGAAGGATTATGTGGCTGATATTGAAAAAGCGTTGGCGAGCAAAAGTAATCCAACATCGGTCGAGATCAGTGATTACATGAAGAAAGCCTACCCGAAATTTGAGGCTACGGAAGGCGATTTAGAACTTGGCGCGAAAGTGCTAAGCGGTGAGATGGCTTGGCACTAGAGTTGATTATCTCGGTTGTCTCCCAGAACAGTCTGAAGATTGTATGCTAGATTTATTGGTGATACACAACTGGAGATATCGATGATCTGGCTTTCAGTGAAAGTACTACAGATTGGACTTGTCTATGGATACAGGAAGTATCAAAAAACGAAAAGAGCTCCAGCTTAGGAGCTCTTTTTTTGTTTCGGAGAGACGACTTTCTATTTCAAGTGAGAAAGAAAATCAGCATTTACCCGGTTTACTGTTAGTAGTCAGATTAGCCTAGTAGCCAGATCCGCCCTGCAACTCAATATCACCAATAAGCGAAAGTATGTTGAAAATAGAACCCATTACTCCTCACATCGGCGCTCGTATTCACGAACTAGAGCTTTCTACATGCAGTGCTGATGAACTCGATAAGGTGTATCAGGCACTTATTGCCCATCAAGTGATCTTTCTCGACGGGCAGACTTTGTCTCCAGAACAACACTTGATGATTGCACAGCGCTTTGGAACGTTAGAACCTGCACATCCTTTCTTCCCTCGCGTGGAAAGTGCGCCACAGGTGAGTGTGATTGAAACAACCCGTGGCAATGCGCCAAAGGAAAGTTATTGGCATACCGACTTAACGTGGCGCAGCTTGCCGTCGAAAGCTTCCCTGTTGCATGCTCAACACATTCCAAGCATTGGTGGTGACACTATCTGGTGTTCTATGACTGCGGTTTTTGAATCTCTACATGAAGATATGAAAGCTAAGTTGAGAGGGTTGTCGGCGACTCATTCGCTTGTGGCCTTTGAAGGTATAGAATCAGAAGACATTGATCTCGATTGGCACAAATCCTTGATTAAAACAGCACAGGAGAATCCGCCAGTGGTTCACTCTGTTGTTCAAGTTCATCCTGAAACGGATAAAGAAACGCTCTGTATCAATGAACAGTTTACTCGTTATATCAACGAACTCGACCGCAAAGAGAGTGATGTTTTACTCAGCCAACTGTTTGAAATTGCGAGACGCCCTGAGTTTCAAGTTCGTTTCAAATGGGACAACGGCTCAATGGCGATCTGGGATAACAGGGTAACGCAACATTACGCAGTGATAGATTACGGGGATACTCCAAGAAAAATGCATCGAGTAACAGTGACATAGCGGTAAGCTGAACACAGTTATCAAAAGAACACCGCGCATGCCCATCCCTGAACCAAGCACTCGTACTTAAATTTAAGCGTCAGCAGGGTGCATCATTCATCTACGCTTAATAATAAAAACAAATGCGTTGGTACATATTTGATTGAAACCTCACTGCTCGGACGTGATGTGTAATATAATCGGCGCCAAAATATAAGTATAAAAACCAAATCATAGAATTAATAAACGTCAGGGCTTAGAGAGCAAAGTATTTCGTATGAACGCGATTCGTAAAGTTTACCAGTACGCAGAACCGAATTTAACCCTCGTGGGTTGGATGGGCTTTGTCGGCTTCCCAATTTACTACATTGTGTGGGAGTTTTTGTTCCCGCAACCCTACGAAAACTTAGCGCTTCGCCTGTTTTGCTCGGTATTGTTCTTTGGCATTATATTTCGCAATCGCGTCCCATTTGAATGGCGAAAATACCTTCCGGCTTATTATCAAGTTGCCGTAACTATCTGTTTGCCAGGTTTCTTCTTCTACATGCTGCTAATGAATAATTGGTCCAACGTTTGGGTTATGTCATTCATGTCGGCTATTTTCCTCCATATTTTATTGGTGCACGTGACGAGAGTGATGTTTGCACAAACCTTTGCCGGTATTGGGATTGCTACCTTGTGCGCTTGGATTGCACAAGGCTTCTACCTCGAACTCACAATGGATTGGACGCATGTGCCAATCTTTTTGTTTATCTACTTATTCGGCAACTTGTTCTACTTCCGCAATCAGGTGGAACATGAAAACAAGGTGTCATTGGCGAAGTCTTTTGGTGCGGGTATTGCCCATGAGATGCGAAACCCTCTAAGCGGATTACTTACCTCTATTGATGTCATGCAGTCCATATTGCCGAACCCTAAAAGTGGCGATCAAAAAGGGCAATATGCGTTAAGCAATGAAGAAGTGATTCAGTTGCGTGAAGTGGGCGATGAAGCGATGGAGATCATTCATTCCGGTAACGAAACGATAGATCTGTTACTGACTTCAATTGATGAAAACCGAGTCTCTCGATCTACGTTTAAGAAGCATTCAGCGCAAGCGGTGGTTGAGGATGCGATAGACAGTTTCAATTACAAGCGCTCTGCTGATAAATCAGCAATCTCTTTAGACGTACAGAGTAACTTTGATTTCTTGGGTAGCGACACTTTGTTGAAGTACGTGATGTATAACTTGTTCAAGAACGCATTCCACCATCGCAGCCCTGAAGATTTTCATATTCATGTCACCATGTGTAGTGATGAAGTGGCCAATCAAATAATGGTTACCGATAACGGATCAGGCATCTCAAATGATGTAATTCGACGCATTTTTCAGGACTTTTATACTACTGGCCAATCGGGTAATTACGGCTTAGGTTTGCCATTTTGTCAGAAGGTAATGCGCTCGTTTGGTGGTGAAATTAAATGTCAGTCTGAAGTGGATCAATGGACACAGTTCACGATGACTTTTCCGTCTTTGTCTTCCCATTCGGTGAAAGAAATCAAGAATGAACTGACTAAACTTAAGACTGTGCTAATGGTGAGTGACCAGAAAGTTCTCACCAATAAAATGACTGAGGTAGCCCGTTTTATGGGGTTTGAGCTCACGGTGTTGGATGTAGCATCAGCGCTTAAAAATAAGGAATACCAGTTCGAATTCGACTTGATATTCGTTGACATGGAGAGCTTGGATTTAAGAGCAAGTTGCCTCGATAAGATTGAATCGTTACTTTCGTTCACTGAGGCGCGAATCATTTACTTGTATGAGCGTCATCCTATCAAGCGTGTACGTAACATTTCTTTCGAGCCTATTTGGGTGGAGACACAAGTTTGGCTACTGAATACCAAGGCGACCATCGAACGCTTACTTTTCGACTCCAACTATGTGATGCCATCAGTTTCTGTAAAACCGTTAGAGGCTACCAATAAGCGCACGATCATGGTGGTCGATGACAACGAATCTCTGCGCCGATTTACGGCAATGTTATTGGAAAAGCAGGGTTTTGATGTCGTACAGAAAGAAGATGGGCAACAAGCCTTAGACGCGTTGGATAGCGATGATATTGATTTAATTCTGATGGATATCGAGATGCCAATCATGGACGGTGTTGAAGCTTCTCGTCGAATTCGAAGCGCTAACAAAGCATACTCTTCAGTGCCAATTATTGCTCACACGGGTGACAGCTCGCCAGTCACTTTAGAGAAAATGGAATCGTCAGGCATGTCAGACTTTATCGTCAAACCGGCAGACAAAAACCGACTGTTCGACAAAATTGCTCACTGGATTTGATTTGTTGCACCGTCCGGTTATCCAGCTGAACTAGATAAACAGATAAACAGATAAACAGATAAACAGATGAACACAAGAAAAGAGCTCAGCAATTCGCTGGGCTCTTTTTGTATCGCGACATGATAGCGTCCATTCAGTCCTGCCGTTTATATTGATTATCGGAAGGGATCTTATCTTTCAAAGAATCCTGTTGTGTGAATTGCCCTTACAATCACACGAACTCTAATTCCGGATGATTGTACGCTTCATGACAAACGGTGAGCACATGGTCAATATCTCTTGGTGTCATGTCGGCATTGACCGAAAAGCGGATGATGTTTTTGTTCTTGCCCGTCGCGGGGCGGCAGAAAACCGCACCGAATACATCTCGTTCTTCGAGGAAATCACGAACACGTTCGGTGTTTCTTTCACTACCACACTCTAGTGCCACAATTTGAGACTCGCTGCGGATGTTAAAGCCAATCCGTTTGAGACCGGTAGTAAGCGATTTAGCGCTTTTGAATAAGGCTTCTCGTTTGTCTTCTGCGCCTTTTATTACCTCTAATGTTTTCTCTAAACGAACCACCTCTTGTGGTAACACGGTCGAGCTGAAAATAGCTGGATACGCGACAAAAGGTAAGGTTTCTGAAAGCTGCTTCGGCCCAAGAATAGCGCCTGCACGATAAGCAAAGGTTTTAGCCAAGCTAACGGTAATGAAGTCGACTTGGTTAGTGATACCCAATGCGTGAACTAAGCCAGCACCATTTTCCCCATGCGTACCCAGTGAATGCGATTCATCAACGACAACGGCACAATCAAACTCCTGCGCCATTTCGTAGATGTCGCGTAGTGGGGCGATGGTGCCGATTGTGCTGTAAATCGAATCGACCACAATAACGCCGGAGCCGTGGCGCTCTAGCTGTTTGCGCAGGTGATTCATATTGTTATGCATAAACGGGTGGGCGAGGGCGCCTGCAGCGCGAATGCCTTCCCATAGCGACATGTGTGCAAAGAAGTCAATGTACACAGGTGTGCCCGGTGGGCAGATGGTTTGCAATAGCCCAATATTAGCAGCCCAGCCAGACTGAGAAAGCAAACAGCTCTCCATTCCGACATAGTTCGCGAGCTCAGTTTCAAACGCAGGTTTAGACTGCTCATCTTGTAAGAAAATTGCAGACATCACTACGTTGTCATCTTGTTCGACAATCGCCGCTTGATGGGCTTGTTGGATCTGTTTGTTGTGTGACAGCGCTAAGTAATCATTGCTCTGCATCACAACGGAATTACGCTGGGGGCGTTTACCCAATACTAAATGCTTCTGGCTTTGGTTCTGGGTAATCAGGTCTTGAATATAGAAGTTCAAGCGTTCTTCGATAAAGGAAGGTAGTGGTTTGTTTTTTGTTTTATCACTCATAATAGTTCTCTTCAAATACAGGAAAACGCCAGCGCTGACGGCTGTATATTGACGATAAAAAGTGATGTGTCATTAGCCAAGTTGCATAATTTTGTGGGTGCTTGCAAACTCAGCATTTAAGGGTTTTGAGGCGAGTGGGTTTCCTTACGGTTCGGGGCTTTACCCGAATTAAGATAGGAATAATAGCCTTCTTTTTTATGACAAAAGGCTATTAGAATTCGGCATTCGAAGGCATTTAAAAAAGCGGATTTTGAAAGGCTACGTGCTACGTGCTGTTAGCTGTGAATATGGATAAGCTCGATTAAGGCATCCAATTGCTGCTTGGCTCCACCCTCTAACGAATACCCAATATTGATGCGTAAGCAATTGCTGTAAAGGTCGAGAGTGCTGAACAGGTGTCCAAGCCTAATATCAATGTTCTTCTCGGTAATGCCCTGAGCAAAGGCTGACTGGTTCAAGCTTGGGATTTGCAGCCAAAGCACCATGCCACCTTGTGGATTACTTATCTTCACATCTTGAGGAAGGTGCTGAGCCAAATAACTTAGGTATTGTTGGCGCAAAGACAAGATCTGAGTGCATCTTCTCCTCACGTGCTTAGCGTATTGGCCAGATCCAATAAAGTCAGCAACCGCAAGCTGAGTGGGCAGGGCAACGCCGTAGCTCGCAGCTGAGAACTGAGCCTTGTATTCGTTGATAAACCTGCCCGGCAAGCACCATCCCAAACGGTAACTCGGTGACAAACTTTTCGATACTGATCCACACCATAAGACAAAACCGCCTTTGTCGTAGTATTTCGCGGGGAGCGGCGTGTGTGAGGAGTAGGACAGTTCCAGATACACATCATCTTCAATGATCGGCACTCGATAGTGATTCGCTAATTCAGCCAGTTTCTGCTTTTGAGTGGCTGACATGTTGATCCCTTGAGGGTTCATATGAGAGGTACAAAAGATCGCGGCATCGACTTGTTTATTTTTCAAATGCGCTTCCAGTTGTTGCAAGTCGACACCATCATCTAGAGACGGGATCTCGATGATTTTTCGCGACATTTGTCCGAGCAATTCCAGAATACCGTTGAAACATGGCGAGCTAATAGCGATGGTGTCGCCTTCTTTAGTGCAAGATTCAAGTGCGGCCTTAATCGCAGACATACAGCCAGCCGTAATCACCATCTCTTCAGGTGAAAAGTGCACATCGAGCTTGGCAAAATGAGTGGATAATGCCTGTCGTAAAATCGGCTCACCTTGTGTATCTGGGTAATGGTTAAGCCTGTTGCTCATACGCCTAATAGCGCGACGAAAACTTCGTTCCAGTTCAACGATCGACTGCTCATCATTAGTGGTGCTCGAAACCCCTAAAGGCCCATTGATTGAGTTGTGAGTCGATGAGGTTTGCCTAACGCTGGACACCTTACTCTCAAACTGTGCCCACTCTGGGGTTGAGTGAGCAGGTTTATGAGGAGAAACAAAATATCCCGCTTGCGGTCGAGAATGAATCCAACCTTGTGATTCCAGTTTTTGGTAGCAGCTCACCACGGTCGACATGCTGATCGCCTGTTGCTTGGCGCTACTTAGTCAGTTAAGGCTTTGTGTTCGGTGTGGGTATCTGGGGTATGGCTTCATGGTCGATCACTGCTGGTTTATCGTCTGGGCTTTCATCGGTCTTGCTTTCAACCAACGTATTAATCGGCATGGCGGTTGGCGTGTGGGTGTTCAAGGAGAGTGCTTCCGTACGTAAATTAATGGGTGCGATGCTAGCCATGTGTGCGTTGGCGGTATTGGTATCTGCAGCAACGGGCAATGTCACCGTTAATGGCGTGATCTTGATTATGATTGCGGCGTGCAGTTGGACCTTGATGGGCGTGATCGTTAAGGCATCGAAAACCACTCAAGCTTTTGCGTTCAATGTCTGGGGGATGCTGTTTGCTCCAGTGCCATTAGTGTTATTTGCCGTGATGTTACATGGTGACCAAATTATCTGGCAGGGCATCGAACAATGGGATTGGAACACGACGATTGCGGTGCTGTTTCAGGCTTACCCAACCACGCTATTTGGTTATTGGGTATGGAATAAGCTGCTAATCCAATACCCTTTAAGCACGACCGCGCCGTTAACCTTGTTAGTGCCTATCTTCGCATTGATTAGCGGTTACTTTATGTATGATGAGGTGCTGTCTGTGGCTCAGGTTGTTGCATCAATACTGTTTCTTGTCGGAATTGGTTTGATTGTGAAACCTGCGAATGTAACGAATACCAAAGCGACACAAACACTTGCTGAACAAAAATGATTGAAGAAAGCTGATATTGCATGAGCAGCTTTGAATGACAAATAAGACCTCGCACTTGTGAGGTCTTATTCTATGTCGAAGAAGTGAAGTTATTTAAATAACCAACTTACTAAGCAATCAACTAACCATACACGCAAGTAACTGGCTCTCAAGATCATCGTCTATTTCTAGACCGATCATTTCTATTCTGATTTCGATACACTCATCGAGTTCTGATTCCGTCAAGCCATCCTCTGTTAAGTTGTAACCGAAAACCTCAAAAGAACATAGGCTTTTATAAGTGAATTCGAATTAAATTCTGAAATGATACAAATCTTATATTTAATAACGCTTATTTAGTAACCTCTGTTGAGTCCCATATCAAATCAAGTGGCTGATTTTATTGGGTATCGGAGAAAAGTCTCAAAAATTATTATTTAGTTCGCTAAAGTTTTAAATTCTATTAATGGTTGTTTGTATGGAATATAACGCCATTTCGTTACTGTTGAGTAGATGGTTTTTAGCTATATATGTGAAATTTGAAGCGAGTTATCTTTCTGATTTGAAAGAATAATTAAATAGTTAAGATAAAAAAGTTGGCGAAAATCAGAAGCTTGGCATACACTTTCCTAGTAAATGACCTTATCTCATTGATTGAATAGGGTAAATGCTTTGGCGCTACTGGCGATGGTAGCAATGTTTAACATAGCTTTGAGGAAAGTTTTATGGCACTCACGAAGGCCGATTTGGCTGAGAACCTGTTTGAGACACTCGGATACAGCAAGCGGGATGCCAAGGAAACGGTGGAAGTGTTTTTCGAAGAAGTTCGTAAAGCGCTCGAAAATGGCGAACAGGTAAAACTGTCTGGTTTTGGTAATTTTGATCTTCGCGAGAAAAACGAGCGACCTGGTCGTAACCCGAAAACTGGTGAAGACATTCCAATTTCTGCTCGACGTGTTGTTACTTTTAGACCGGGACAAAAACTAAAGGCCCGTGTCGAAAATATTAAAATCGAGAAGTAGCCAAGCAATAGACCACGCCTAGCGTGGTCTTTTTGTATCTGCATAGAGTTTAAGCTAAACGCATTTCTTTAATTTTTAGTAACCTTTCTCAAACTCCATCTATTTACTGTCCGGTAAGAACTTGCTTTAGATGCGAAAACAGAGGCTAGGCCTCTGACTTTGAATCTTCACTCTAAAGGGCTTGTTGAACCTTACTTGCGATGTCTTCAGACACCCAAGGCTTCCATACCTGTGGTGAGCTTTCTAGAAAGTAATACATGGCTTCTTCGGCGTCGGCTTGGTTGTCTTCCATCCAGGCCAGCAACTCACTCATTTGTTTATTGGTAAAACCACGCTTTTCAAAGTATTGGTAGGCAAGAGGTTCGTTATTAGCAAAGGCTTCTGTGGTGATTGTGTGAACCGGTGCTGGTGGATACATGGTCACTTTAGGAGATTCACAATCAGGTTGTGTCGTACAGTTACGGAATTCCTCAGTGTCAGTACCACTTCCGAAATCAACCTTCACCATTTCATACTTACCTAGCACAGGCGTAGGCGACCAGTAATATCCAAACCATGCTTTTTTGCGTTCGTAAGCTTTCGCTATCGTACCTGCTAAAGCGGCGCCTGAGCCGGGATCAACCATTTCAAAATTGTGATCTTCTAACTTAAGCGCATCGAACAGGTGACCGGAGGTAATCTGACAAGTCCAACCCGCAGGGCAGCTATAAAACGCAAACTTCTCATCATCTTCTGGGTGTTCAAACAGCTTTGCGTTTTTAATCACACCTTCAATGGTTGTAAGCTCTGGGTACTGTTCAACAAGGTAGTTTGGTACCCAGAAACCTTCTTCACCGCCGTTGACCAAAGACTTGCCCGCGTAACGTAGACGCTTATCCGCAACACCCTTATCCAACGCTTCTTTGATGCCATTAGTCCAAAGCTCTGGCGCAACATCAGGTTGACCTTTTTCAATCATTGACGTGCCCGTAGGGACGCTATCACCGGGGATTAAGTCCGCTTCACAGCCGTAGCCGTTATTCAAAATGAATTGGTCGACATGAGCAATAGGCTCGCCGAGTTCCAGTTCATGTCTGCAATGGTGATCTTTCCGAATTCGTCAGCACTAGCGTGTACAGAAAACGCAGCAAGTAGCGCGATGGAAAGCATGGATTTGTTATTCTGCATTGACGTAATTCCTTTTCTTGTCAGAAGCTTATTCGCTATAGAAACAGAAATGTTCGACGGAGAAAAGAGACTGAGATCTAAATTTAAACGATCTGATTATTTGGGATAGGAAGTGGAGAGGCTACTCAACAAGTACTAAAAAGGGCTGCGAGTGCAGCCCTTGTGATGTTTATTGGAATAGCCTATCTATGTGTTAAGCCGCTTTAATGTGCGTTGTAATGTACGGTTGCCATGCTTGTTGGTAAAGCTCTAAAGATTGGCGTCGTAGGCTATTGATTTGTGCCGCTTCGATATCGTTGATTGGGCGATGTTCTGCAATTGCGTGACGCTCAATACCTTGGATAATTTCGTACAGCTCGTGCTCAGGACCACTTTTCACATCAGCAATCGCTTTTAAGTGAAGTTGAACCTCTGCAATGATGTTGGTTTTAGGCAAACGAACCAACAAGTTAAGGTCACGGTAACCAGAGTCAGCCGGCGATTTAAACTTATTTTTCAGCTTAACAACGTCTGCTTCACGGCTTAGCGCTTCGTAAACTTCAACCAAGCTCTCTACATCGTTCGCGATGATAGTTGCACGGGCTAAGTCGGTAATTTTTGTCACATCACCATCAAGCTCAAGGGCGATTTTTTCTTCTGCGCGAGCTTGAGATTTAACGCCAGCAAATAGCGCTTCAGAATTGGTGAGTAGGGCAGTACTTTTACAGATAGTTTCTAGTTCAGCTTGGCCTTGATGCGCTTTGCTGTACAAAATATCGAAGTCGGTGTAAGGCTGAGTCGGGCGTGAGTCGAAGGCTTTGATGCCGTAAAGGCCGCTCAAACTATGACGGAATACGTTTGAAGATACTTGGTTTTGCGCAGGAGTGCGCGTTTGATCTGTTGAACTTGTTGAAACAGGTGCTGCTGCGAATGCAGGCGCTCGGCTCAATACCAAAAGCATTAGGGCCGTCGTACGGAGAAATACACTCATTCAAACTCCAAAATACAAGGTTACAAAAAACGGGTAGTCAAAAGGGGTAACCAGTAACGCACAAGAGTAAAAACAGCTTAACTAATTTCACTACATATTAAATGAGGCTAGCTAAGACAGAAACCAATTCTAACGTTTAATATTGCTTTAAAATGTGAAGATATAGCCAAATAACCCAACCGTTAGTTCCGCAATTATCAGAACTTTGAACTTAGCCAGTTTCTGATTTTATCGAAATCAATTTAGTACTTTAAACCAAGCTAAGGTTGCTCTTACCTCTCTATACTGTACCCTTGCATTATGACTGTTTAACATGAACGAAAGATGAATAATCCTGAATTTTGGCACAATAAATGGGCAGCCAACCAAATTGGTTTCCACCTCGAAGATGTAAACCCACTTCTGATTAAATTTTGGGAAAATACTGAGCCTAGCTACGAGAAGAGTGTGTTTGTTCCACTTTGTGGCAAAAGTGAAGATCTGATTTGGCTAGCTTCAAAGCATGAAGATGTTCAAGGTGTCGAGTTAAGCCAGATTGCGGTTCGCGCATTTTTTGCAGAGCACCTTTATACCCCGACTGTGACTCAAATTAGCGGTCAGCACGAGCTCTACCAATTCGATGAACTGAACATCTACACGGGCGATTACTTTTCAGCGCCAATCCAACCTGTCGATACCATTTATGATCGCGCGTCTTTAGTCGCATTGCCTGAAGAGATGCGAGTGCAGTATGTAGAGCGTTTAAAACAACTGCTGAAACCGGGTGGTAAGATCCTTCTGGTGACTCTAGATTATGACCAAAGCGAGATGGCGGGGCCTCCGTTTAGCGTGCCTAAACTAGAGATCGATCAGTTGTTTGCGGGTTACAAGATTACGTTATTGAACCAAGACATTGCAGACCAAGAGCACCCTAAGATTGCTAAGAAAGGTTTGTCTCGATTCAATGAGGAAGTGTACTTGATTGAGTCGGAAGTCTAAGCTCAGTTTGCTTACGAAAAGATAACACTAACAAAAAGACGGGCTCGATAGCCCGTCTTTTTTATTGTTCAGATTTGAACTCGTGATTGTTCAGAATTGAATAGCAGGTTAGTAAATCACTTTTACTTTTGACGCGCTCTCAATTGCATCTTCAATCGCTGTCTCAGTGCTGTTGCGACGAGTAAGCGCCACACCAAGACGACGGCGACCATCGATATCAGGCTTACCAAACAAGCGAACTTGCGTTTGTGGTGCGTCTAGCGCTTCTGCAAGGCCTTCAAAGCGGATATTCGTTGATGTGCCTTGACCAAGGATTACGGCAGAGGCACAAGGGCCATACTGAGTAATTGATTTGATCGGCATACCTGTAAATGCGCGTACGTGTAGTGCAAATTCCGATGAGTCTTGAGACATCAGAGTAACCAAGCCAGTATCATGTGGGCGAGGGGAGACTTCATTGAAGATCACGTGGTCGCCTTTAACGAACAGTTCAACACCAAAGATGCCGTGACCGCCTAATGCGTTAACCACTTGCTCTGCCGTGTATTGCGCCGCTTTAAGTGCGTTGTCAGACATGACCTGTGGCTGCCATGACTCGCGGTAATCACCGTCTTCTTGGCGGTGACCGATAGGCGCACAGAAATGCACACCATCAACAGCGCGAACGGTAAGTAACGTAATTTCGTAATCAAAGTCGATGAAGCCTTCAACGATTACACGACCCGCGCCAGTACGACCGCCTTCTTGTGCGTAGTCCCAAGACTTCTGAATGTCTTCTTCTGTTTTGATCACGCTTTGGCCTTTACCTGAAGAGCTCATTACTGGCTTAACAACGCAAGGCATACCAACAAATTCAACGGCTGCTGAGAAATCTTCAAAGGTATCTGCAAAGCGGTAAGGAGAAGTGCTCAGTTTTAGCTCTTCTGCAGCTAGGCGACGGATACCTTCGCGGTTCATCGTTAGCTTGGTCGCATTCGCAGTTGGAACGACATTTAAGCCTTGCGCTTCTAGTTCTACCAGTTTGCTGGTGGCAATAGCTTCAATTTCAGGAACCACATAATCTGGCTTTTCTAGTTCAATGATCGCTTGAAGTGCATCGCCGTCTAACATGTCTAATACATGGCTACGATGCGCAACTTGCATCGCTGGTGCGTCTGCATAACGGTCACAAGCAATAACTTCCAAACCTAAACGTTGGCACTCGATAGCAACTTCTTTGCCGAGTTCACCTGAACCTAATAGAAGTACACGAGTAGCATTTTCACGAGTAGCAGTACCAAACATAGAAATTCCTTCCGATCTTTTGAACGATTGATTGAAAACGGGGTGATCATACTTATTTCAATGATAAAAGCAAACGTTTGCGCAAGTTGTTGCGTTAATTACAGGTATAAAAAAAGCAGCCCCGTTAAATAGGACTGCTTATTTAAAATTTTGTTAATTAGATGTAATTAGATTGCTAAGTAAGTCACTGGAATGTCGGGATTAATCGCTTCTAATGTAGATTGCGTATCCGCTAGGTGACTGATGCTACCTTCGGCAATTTCAACCAACGCTGCACTTTCAATCTGTTCAAAATCGAAGCCAGCCAGTTTAAGTTGAATCAACGCCACTTGTAGAGGAGGTAAGCTCGGGTTGAACGCTGCGTTTTCAGCGTAAGCACCGGTGAAAACCTCGCCTGACGTCAATTGCAGTGAAACACCACTTAGGTTTTTGGTGTAAGGCGCATGGCTGCGGTTTAGTGCTGCTAGCGCTTCTACAACAATAGGCGTTGTTTCTTCAGTCGTGTGTTTATGATCAAGCTTAGTCATTAGGCCAGTCGTCACACCTAAGTCAGCAGGGCCGAATGAGTCTGGTAGGTACTCTTGCAGAGACATTTCATCACGTTGTGGAAGCTGAACTTTAAGTTCTTTTGCTGTGGTCAGTTCGTTCATGAATTGACGACAGTGACCACAAGGGCTGAAATTGATTGTGATATCAGAGATACCTTGCTCGCCTTTCATCCAAGCGTGGCTGATTGCAGATTGCTCAGCGTGTACTGTTTGGCCAAGTTGAGCACCAGCAATTTCAAGGTTTGCACCAAAATACAGAGTGCCAGATAAACCACGCACGATTGCACCAACATAAAAGTCAGATAACGGAGCGTAAGAATAAGCTGCGGCAAAAGGAAGTAGCGCAATACGTAGCTCGTCATCCGCTAAACCACTTGCTTGCAGTAGGCTAGCAAATTGTTCTGGAGACAATGTCGCGTCAAAGTTGTCTGCTAATACGATGTCACTCAAAAGTGCTTTGATTGCTGTTGGAGCACTTTCCAGCGCCAGGGTAATACGACTGTTCATGTTGAATCCTTAATTGACCTTAGGCTTTAATTCTATGCAATGCTCAGGAATTTTCTGTGACTTTGATCACTACTGTGTTGTTGTTGTTACATTGGTTTGCATAATTAGAGTGAGGTCACAGATGAAATCGATTGCAAGAGTAAAAACTACCATTGATATCCCACTTATTGGCCTAAACAGGGCGCGATTTGACTGCTATTGCCGAGTAATTGCGAGAAAAAAGCCCAAGCTATCACTGAAATAATCAGGTTATGCTTGGGCTTATTGATATCTGTAACGCCTAAAAGCCGCGAACCAGTGAGTTTAGCTATTTACCAACTCATCTATTAGAGCGCGTATAAACTGTAATCAAAGTGGTTAAGAATAGAACCAAACCACGAGCGAAAATATACTCGGTGCAATGATTGAGGTAATGACGCCACAAAGCACAAGAGCCAAAGAACTGAATGCTGCATCTTCCTGATTCTTTTCCGCACAAGTCGCGGTGCCTAAAGCGTGAGACACGGTACCCATGGTTAAACCACGGGCGATCGGGCTCTTAATACCAATGAGGTTGTAGATTGGGTAAGCAAAAATTGCCCCAAATAGACCCACAATCAATACCAGTATTGCCGCAATCGCTGCTTCACCACCTAAATGGCTCGATACTTCCATTGCAATTGGCGTGGTGACTGATTTGCCTAACAAGCTCGCAATCAAAGTTAAGTCCGCTTTAAATGCTACTGCGATCACTGCCGTTGTTGTCATCGACATCACACTGCCTAGCGTGCACGCAAAGGTAATGATGCGCCAGTTGGCTCTGATTTGAGGTAGCTGCTCATAAAGTGGGTAAGCAAGTGCAACAACCGCAGGCTGCAGCATGTAGGTAATCCAAGTGTTGTCGGCATAGTAAGTCTCAAACGGTACTCTAAAGAACGTGAGTATCGGAATGATGATACCAATGCTGATAAGCAGGGGATTACAAAGCGGCGAGTTTACTTTTTGACTTACCCAGCGAGCAAACAGGAATACCACGATGGTGAGTAGAATCCACATGATCAGTTACCTCTCGATAGCAAGCGGTCTAAGAACCATGATAAGGACACCAACACCAGTAACGTGCCACCAACGGCGCTCGCCATAATTGGCAATGCGTTCGCGATGAGCATGTCGAAGTGATCCATCAACCCAACACTGATCGGAACAAACAGTAAGATCATTAGGCGGATAATCAAGCTTGCACCGGGTTGTACCCAGTGCGAAGGAACAATACCAATCACCATGGCGGCAAACAGAATCAACATGCCAAAAATACTGCCTGGGATTGAGGTATCCAAAAAGTACTGTAACGCGTTACCTGCTGTAAGTGCACCTATGATTAAGGTGAAGGAGATTAAGCAGTAAACCAGTTGGATCAATCTTTCTTTCAAAGTGTTACGTCTCTTGATAATGGAATTAGCTAGCTAACTTTTCTACGTATTGATAAACCGCCTTCAAGATAGCCATTTTCTTCTCGTCGCTTTCATGTTCGTGCGCGAGGTTTTCAAGGTTGAGCATGTACTCTTCTAAACGGCATTCATAAAACTCACGACAATGGTTCGCCCATTTTAATTGCTCAGCTTCGTCGAGCGTCCATGGGAAGTTACGCGCACGGTAACGGAACAGTAACGGTTTAATTCGTTCGTCGCTGAAGGTGATATCCAAAGCTGCCAAGTTGTTCGGGTCAGTTTCACGAATGATGTTCATCGCTGTTTTATCAGCAGGTGAAAAGAAACCGTCGTAAAGGTGTGTATCAACATCATCGCTCTTTTCGTACTCGCGTTCTTGTGAGTACAGGCCGATCAGTTTTTCGCGGATCTCTGGGTGTTCGCGCAGCAGTGCCAAGTTTTTCAGGCATTGTTGGCGATCGATACCGATGGTTTCAGCATTTTCAGCCGTTAGCGTTTTGGCTGGAGCAAGAATAGGGCACTTGTTTAGCTGAACCAATTTGATGGGTACGGGTAGTTCGTCTTCACCCAGTTCACTGCGTTTGGTATAGAGCCTTTCTCTGAGTTCATCAGCGTCCAGTTCTAACAGTGGGCTTGGATCTTTGGCTAAATCAACCACGATAACCGCATTTTGATTGGTTGGGTGCCAAGCCATAGGCACAATCCAGCTGGTGTAGTTGCAGTCACGGCCAAACATGCCTGAAACGTGCATTAATGGTGTCATGTTTACGATATCAACCAGATCATTCAGCTTACGCTTATGACGCATGTTGTAAAGGTAATCGAACATCTTAGGTTGCGCAGCTTTCAGCTTCTTCGCTAACTCGATGGTCGCAATAACATCGGCCATCGCATCGTGCGCGTTCTCATGTTCAATGCCGTTTGCCACAGATAGGTGTTCCAGTTTGAAGCTTGGATAACCTTCTTCGTTCTCTGGCCAAACAATGCCTTCAGGGCGCAGTGCGTGAACAGCGCGCATTACATCTAATAAATCCCAACGCGAGTTGCCGTTCTGCCAGCTCCACGCATATGGGTCGATGAAGTTTCGGTAGCAGGTGTAACGCGTTACCTCGTCATCGAATCGAATACTGTTGTAGCCAAGGCTTGTGGTGTTTGGTTTGGCTAACTCAGCATGGATCTTAGTGATAAACTCTGGTTCAGGAAGACCTTGTGAAGCCGCTTTTTGTGGTGTGATACGGGTGATCAGTGCAGCTTCAGGCGCAGGGAGGTAATCAGCGGGAGGTTGGCAATAGATAACCAGAGGCTCTCCAATAACATTGAAATCTTGGTCGGTACGAACACCCGCAAACTGACTCGGACGGTCTTTTGCTGGGCTAACGCCCCATGTTTCGTAATCGAAAAAGAAGTAGGTTGGCTGATTATCTGAACTCATTGAATTTCCTGAACAGCAAGCGCGGAACGTTTACTGTGGCTGAAGGTTAGTTTTGTTCAGTATCTGATAGTATGCGGTACGCGTGCAACCCAGATCACAAATAAATTGCCGGAAAACGGTGCTTTACTATTCAATCGAGTCAGTGGGGAAGGTTTTGAAACCAATTGAGGCGGTTTCTTAGTTAATACAATCTGTCTATCGTCCGTTTAATCCGATGGAGGCGAGAGTATCAACTGGACTTTCTGCTTCATGGTTAACTCTCGGTTCTTCAAATCTTTGAATATGGCCTTCCATTCTTGAAAGGTGACCACTATCGGATTAAAACTGTTCACGGGTTTGGTGACGCCATAACGTACAGTTTCAACTTCAGGTTCGAATGTACCAAATAACTTATCCCAGATAATAAGAACGCCGGCGTAGTTCTTATCAATGTATTGCGGGTTTTTGCCGTGATGTACTCGATGATGCGAAGGGGTATTAAAGATGTATTCAAGTGGCCCCAAGCTTCGTATCCATTGTGTATGGACGAAGAACTGCAAACCTAGATTGAGAAGCACCACAAAGATGACCCACTTAGGGGCAAAACCTATGATGACCAACGGTATCCAGAAAAGCCACATCCCAGCAAGTGGATACATTAAGCTTTGACGGAAAGCCGTACTGAAGTTCATGCTTTCTGAACTGTGGTGTGCCACGTGTGCTGCCCACATCCAGCGAACACGATGGCTTGCTCTGTGGAACCAGTAATAGCAAAAGTCTTGCAACACCATCAATACAACAAAACTCAGCACGCCCATTTCAATGTCCATTAAGCGCCAACCAAACATCCAGAGATACAGCTGCACGACCAATAACCCGGTGAGCAAATCGGAGAGTTGATGCATTCCCGCCAGCGTGAAATTACACATCACTTCTGAAAGCTTATAGCTGGAGTTATCAGGCAGTCGACCTTGCTTCTGACCGATAAAATACTCAGCCAACATGCACACCACGAACAAGGGCGCTAATACCAGCAGTAGCCATTCTGGGTAATTGATTAATGCGTCGATATTCATGTTTTATCCTTGTTGAGACGCCATACGCGTTCTTAGTATCAAGTTTACTTAGACTTGCTCGCCTGAAATTCAGTTAGCAAAATTTCGCTACCAGCGAGCAAAGTGATCTTCTGTTAGGCCAAGAACACCATCGAGTTGATGTGTCACTCCATTGTTGTCTTCAATCGAGCCAGAAAAGTGACCAATGAACTGACGAAAGTTACTTTTTAACAGCCATAAATTGAGCTTTTCGCTGCGATTATTTAAGGGCGTAAAGGTCAGGTTTATACGTCCATCTTGTGATGTTATCTGCCAAGGTAAATTGGTGTCTTGGCGACTAAACGCAAACTGTACCGGGTTAAGTAAGTGCCGAGTTCCATTGATCCATAAAACGTTCTCGCAGCCTCCGGTTTCATTGACGCCTGCTGCGAGGTTCAAGCCAATATCTGTCCCATTGGATTGCGTGTTGATGCTTGCCCAGCGCCAACTGGTTTCACGTCTCATGTAACCCGCTGAAAAGTCATAACCGGCACGAGCTTGTTCGAGAACGAGTGATTCTCCCTTGATTTGGATTTCACCGCTGATGCGCAAAGCATTGTGCTTTTGGGTGTAAGTCCAACCTGAATAACCCGTTGGGCTGCACATCGCCATGGGCAAGCTGTCGGTTTCAGGCTCTAAAGAAATATCGGCCTTGATGAATTTCGTATTCAAGCGAACTCGCCATTGTCCGCCCTCGATATAGAAAGCAATGCTTTGATCTGCAATGCTTGTCTTTCCTTCAAATGGTGAAGGCGTTACATGCTTATCAAACCCTAATGGCCTCAACCAAGATGACTCTTGCAGATGGTTGTTTTCTATGTCGTACAGATAACAAAATGCCGAGCCTAAGTAGCGAATATCCGCGATAGCGACGCCGATAAGATGTGTGTCGGTGACGATGCTGACAAACTGGAATTGCTTATAGTGGAAGTGCTTCTGCCAAGGGTTTGCTTTTGAATCCATCGAGTTTCGGTAGTCAAAGTTCTCGATGTTTAGGTGTTTAAGGATGCCATCGAAATGCCCAATGATCGGCTGACCATTAGAATTAATCAAACTGTGTGGGGCTGGGTTGGTTTTTATCATTGCGATGGTTCACATTATTTTAACAACTAAAGCCATTGTGCGATGAGTAGCGTAGAATTGGGAGGTCATATTCGGACAAGAGCGCGTTACCAATCACGATTTTGTCAGCATGTGTTGTTAAGGCTGAGTAGTCATGTTGATGGGAATGGGCTCGATATAAGGAGAGACGATTGGAGATTATCGCGGAGTATAAGCCAACCGGACATAGGCACCAGTTGGGTACATTAGATATCGCGCTGCTGTTGAATACGCTAGAGCAACGAGGTATCGATATTGAAAGGCTACTCAATGATGTGGGTTTGCCGAACATGGATTGGCGAGATCCGAATGGAAAACTGACTTACGCTGACAAGCTTTCGTTGTTTAGCGCGGCTAATCAGAGTTTTCCTCACGATGGTTTGGGGCTTTGGTTGGGAGAGCACGCTAGCTTGAGCCACTTTGGTGTGTTGGGTTATGCGCTATCAACCAGTCAAAATGTCGGGGAGGCCATCAAGTCGGGCTTCAAGTATTTGCGCCTGAACGGTCCTATCTTCTCGGTTAAATTGTTTCTAGATTCCGAGCAAGCAGTGATTCAGATTGAGAACACATTGGAAGTGGGCGATCTGCTTCCTTTCTGCAGTGAATATTTCTTGAGTTCAATCGTCTCTTTATTCAAAGAACTGACGGGTCATGAGTTGGATATTCACACTTTGGCTTTGCCTTATGCTCGTCCCAATTACGCTAAGCTCTATGACGACCGTTTCCAGTGCCCTGTAGTTTTTGAGCAGAGCCATTGTGAATTGCGTTTTGATGCCTCGGTTTTATCACAGACCTTATTGACTCATGATGCCGCGACACTGAAGCGCTATCTTGCGTCTTGCCAGTCGATAATGGAAACGTTGGACTCTGAGCATCTGCTGACTAACCAGATCAAAACGATCTTTTATCAAACCGCAGGCAGTTTCCCGAATATTGAACAACTCGCGGATGAGTTTGGTTGTAGCTCTCGTACACTCAGGCGAGAGCTAGTGACCCATGAATCCAGTTACCAAATATTGCTTACCGGAGTTCGAGTGGAGCTGGCCAAAGAGCTATTACTCGGCACAACCATGAGCATTGATGACATCGGTGAAAGGCTCGGTTATAGCGACCCTGCAAATTTCAGAAGGGCGTTTAAAGGTTGGCTCAATAAAACGCCCGCTCAGTTTCGTGATGGTTTAAGTTAAGGCGTTACTTGCTAAAGAACTGCTCCCTGAAATCGGTGACTTGCTGTTGATAATAACTGTCCCAATCTTGTTGAGTCCAAGTGGCATAACTTGATGAGCGCTGAGAGTCTAAGGTTACTTTGAGCTGATCCAGTTGCTCGTGATAACTCATCACGGTTTGTTGCTGTTGTGCGACTTGTTGTTCTCGCGCGGAAATGTTGCTGGCCTGCGCTTCATCTAAGTAGGCATCTTGAAGGTCGGCTTTGACTGATGCTACTTCAGCAGGGCTATAGCTGCTGGGTATCAAAGATACTGCCAGTTCATATTTTTGAAGCTGTGTTTCGGCGTTTAACGTGCCCGTATTGTTTTGCCATTCACTAAGCAAATCTTGATAGTTGGCCAAAAACTGGCTCGCTTCGTTCTTTTCAAGGGTGTTAGCGTCAAGCGTAAAATCCAGATGAGCAAACTGGTCAGCGAATAGCTGGTGGGCCAACTCTCCCCATACTTGTTGTGCAGATTGCTTGAATAAGGCAACACGATCTTCAAGAGTCTCTATGGATTCAAGTGGGATAGTGCTTTGTGTTAATTGCCAGTCAGCCGATAGCTGCGGATAGTCGCTCAGTAACTCAAACCATATGCCCGGCAATTCTGATTTCAATCGTGCGAGTTGCTCTGCGCAGTCATCGCGTTGTTGGCAAAGCTTCCAGAACCCATCGAGTTCAACGAACAAAGCCTTGCCTTCAAGCTCACTCAAGTTTTCAGCAAGAATTTTACCGTCCAGTGCTCCAGCTTGGGCTTGATTGCTGTGCGATGCGGAGTTTTCCGAACTAGCGGTTGCAGTAGGCGTGGAATTATCGTCATTAGTTGTCGTAGAAACACGCGGCTTAGGTTCTGTGTGTTGAGCAGAAGATAGCGCTGTTTCGTTCGTTTTTGATGACCACGAATAGCCAATAATACTCGCCGTTAAGACGAGCATTAGGGTTAATATAACTCGATGCATTATGCGTTCACCGAGTTACTTAATGACGGCGCTAACAGGGAAGTGGTCTGAAAGGTTGTAGTGCTTCCATAACTCACTGCTTGTTGATCTTGGGACATCCACACGATTGTCGTTATGAGCTTTGGCGGCATATTCCGAGCTAACTACCACATAATCGAGATACTCAACGTTTTCACCACCCGACATAGGTTCACCCGCAAAGTTGTTGATGCGTGGGTCAAAGGTAGAAGCGGTGTAACCTGAGTAGGTTGGTTCGTCAGCTTGCAGGTTAGCGAACATCTGTTGGTAGTCGTCTGGGAACTTGAGCTTGTTCACGTTGAAGTCACCGCTGTAAACCACAGTTTCTGATGCCGGGATATTCAGAGACTGCGCCAGTGCACGCATCTGCTTGAATTGACGTTGTCGGTAATCACGAGCGGTGTCCGTATCGAATGATGCCGTGTGGGTACCGAAAACATGGTAAGCCTGACCATTCTTGATCACTTCCGCGTAGTTAACACCTTTATCAGCAAAGCAATCTGTGCCCGTGCAATCAGGGAAAACATACTGCGCTTCATTAACGATAGGATAGCGGCTGACAATGAGCACACCACCGTCGTATATGTTAATCCCATCTTTATCGAGCATTTTAGTTTGATAAGGATACTCTTTCGCAAGCTCACGCAAGAACTCATCTCTGCCGTTAGCAAACACCTCTTGAAGCGCCAACACGTCATAGCCCTTTACATATTGAGGGAGTAGGTCATAGCGGTCACCAATATGTGAAGCGATGGCAGGCAGCGCCCAGATGTTGTAAGTCATGACCTTGAGTGTATTGGCATCCGGCTCTGGTTGCTCATCCACTTTTGGTGGGGTGATGGTGTAATAAATATCATCATAGCGCGCTGTAGAATCGGCTTTGAGGGCTAGCTCTGCATTGACCCCGAACGCATCGGTTGTGCTGCGATGAATATTACGATCGTCATGCAATGTTAGGTTGACGTCTGCGGCACTCAAACCATGTTGCAGTGTCGAGTTATACCAATGTCCCTTCATGGTTTGGTTGAGCGTGACACTTTCGCCCACAGCGTTTGATACCACAGTGTCAAACTCATAGGTCTTCCCAGATTTCACACCAGTCCAGCGGTTGAAACTTATCAGCTTCTTCGTCTCCCAAGGACCAATCTGTTCAACATGCTGTTGCCACTCATCACCGAGTTGAAGCAGGTCGGTACCAGTGTGGTTGGCTTGAATGGTCATCACTTGATTGGTGTTATTGGTGAGATACACGTCGGTGTCTGCGATCGCAGAGGTCGAAGCGATTGATGTGGATGCCACAAGTGCAGCTAACCAAGTCCATTGAGTTTTCATCGTTTACGTTATCCTTATTGATTGATGTCTAGAATAACGTAGTCAAGAGTTATGACATTGGAGTTATAACTCTATGGCATTTATTCAAATATGAGATATATGCCAAGGTTTTATAAAATTGATTAACCATTGAAAATTAACATATTGTCTTATCGGAATGATAAGTGGTACGCGCGCGAATAATAGGGTCAGTTAATGCTTTCGAGTCGGTGGAACAGCCAATATTGGCGTGCTTAAGTGAAAACTGTGTGTCGCGGTAAAGTGGAGGTTGTGAGCAACAAGAAGGGAATATGGACACAGCTTAGAGCTATCAGCATAAATTTTGCGATTGTTCTGTAATTTACTCTTGTTCAGTAAACAGAAACCTCAAAAACAGGTATGATAGTGCCGTTTTTAATCCTGAACTGGGAAAGTCATGGCAAAGTTAACACTCCAAGAGCAGATGCTTAAAGCTGGCTTGGTAAATGAGAAAAAATTAAAGAAGGCGAAGAAAGGCTCTAAAAAGTCTCGCGTTCAGTCTCGTGAAGCAAAAGCGGCAGCTGAAGAAACTAAACTGGCGCAGCAAGCGAAAGACAAAGAGCTAAACCAACAGTTGAAAGAACAACAGTTGAGCAAAGAAATTAAAGCTCAAGTGAAGCAACTGATTGAGATGAACAAGATCGAACAGAAGAACGGTGAGATCAAATACAACTTCACCGACGGTACGCTAGTTAAATATCTTTACGTAGAAGAGCTGACTCAAAAGCAACTAAGTAAAGGCATTCTAAGTATTGCTCGTCAAGGCGAGAGCTATGTTGTTATTCCAACAGCAGTAGCGAACAAGATTGCTATGCGCGACGAAGAATCTATCGTTGATACGCAGGCAGGTAGCACAGACGAAGTAGACGAAGATGACCCGTACAAAGACTTCGTGATCCCAGATGATCTAATGTGGTAATCCGTTTTACCTAGCTCCATTTTAATGGTTAGCTAAGTTTACAGGATCTAAGAATGCAGCGAACAATCACTCGATTGGCGCTGCATTTTTTTTGGCGCGAAATGACTTCAACAAATCTTGAATAAAGCTTAGTGTTCTGACATGCCGTAAACAAGGCTATCATTGGCACTTGCATGATCGATAAAATCGGTATTAGCGCGCTGTTCGTGTTGGTCATAGCCATCGAAGTAACAGTCGCCAATTTCATTGCGCGGGCAAACGTGAATGTGGTCTTTGATGACCAGTTCGGTAGAGCAGCATGGGCAGTGTTTTACATGTCCAGTGAGTACCGTAGATCGATTTGGTTTCATACATCCTCCTGATAGGCACTGTAATCTGATTGCCTATTTGCACCATAAGTTACGCAAATTAGTGTGTCGTTATGATTTCATTTTTAAGTCAATGAAAAACGATTCAGAAAGTGAATACTTAGCGGCTAATACAGATGTATGACTGAGAGAATGTAAGACGAATCAAGCCCAGAGCAGACGCAATGGGCTTGGAATAACAGCTGAAACTTTCTATGGGCTTATGGCTGCATTGGGGTAAGCGTTAGCTGAGCGCTGTTATAACCCAGTTGCGCTAGGGCTGCAGGGTCGAAGTCAGTCAGAACCTTGATGTCACCAGCGTAGTAGGGTGTGTAATCGCCTGAAGGTGTCATGGCGTTAAATGAATCAATAGAGTGCTCGGTACCAATATCGATCATTCCAGAATATTGTGACTCCGCACTAAACTGGCCTGAAACATAGGTGTAGAAAGGACGGACACTGGCACCTGCGGCGTACTGCATGCTACTTAAACCATTGGTGTTGATTGCCCAGCTCCAATCCCACCATTTCATCTCTCCAGGAATATAACGGTGATCCCATTGGTAGCGGATATTGGCTTGATCTTCGCTGGTGGTTCCCATGGTAAAGGTGTGAGAGACCGTCGGGCGGTTTGTTGGGTGTGAGCTTAGCGCATTGCCGCTATAACGAAGGAAACCTGTGAAGTTCACGTCGTAACTCATGCTGGTTTTGATACGGTATGGGTAAGTGATGGTAGAGCGTAAGAACTCTACTTGAAAAGGAAGTACTGAGTGAGCAGGCACGGTGATGATGGCTTCCAGTTCTGTTGGTTCAAAACGAGCACCATTGTTGGTATCGGAGAAACGTTGGCCATCTTCTAGCGCTACTCTTACTTCTGTCTTTCCAACTTGTGGCCAATGAAAGGTTTCATCAATGACGACTGAATCAGCAAGGTCGAAGCGTTGGGTTTTACTCCATTGTGTGGATTGCTCAAAATGAAGGTCAACGACGATTTGTTTAGACTGATCTTCGTCATTGATTGCATAAGCCGAGACGGTTTCAATCAGTTCTTGGTCGGTCTCTGTCATAGAACCGTGTAAAAACGATGTGTTATCGAGCGTGTAAGCGAAGTTATCAACAGTGATGCTTGTCTTCTCATCACAGCGATCACCGGCACAGCTTCCATCGTTATTGCCTTTAATCTCCCAACCATTGTTAAGCGGTTTTATTGCCATGTCTTGGCCGACGTAACGCGCGCTATCGCCTCCAACCCAAGCGTAACCGAGGTTATGGGCCAAGTAACTCAGTGGCCTGATAAAGTTCGTGTTGTCGCTGACTAAGGCGCGTTGAATATCAAGGTTATTGTTCGTTTCGATAGCTTGCGCTTCGTAGTAAGGCAGGCCTGCGTCTGGGGTATTGGGGTAGCACCAAGTATTGTCACTTGGTTGTCCTTGTTTGATGAGCCCGTGGTAGCCAGACCCCATGATCACCCAGTCATTTTTAAGGCCAGCAATGTCCCACACATTCATGCGAGATAGTAGGGCGGTTTTGTGTTCTTGAGCTTCTGTATTACTGAGCGGACGATAATCGGAACGGCAGATATCTTCACCGAGGTTATCCAATACGATTTGGTCTGAATATATCTTGGCATGAGTGGCAAAAGAGATGAAACAGAGGGCAGAGCTAAATAGAACGGTTTTACTGACGTTAAGCATGAATAAGTTCCTAAATGCCATTATTTGGCTATTTTTATTAGAATCGAGTTATTAGATTTTATTGATATTATTTAAAGCCGAGGGGCTCTAGCGGGGTGTACTTTGTCATATAAAACAATGCCAAAAATACTGAAATGAATTGAAAATAAATACTTATAGATATCAGGAGGTTGTACTGATTAACTTGTTGTTTGATAAAGACTTATCTTGATGACTTCAATTAGTTTCAACAATCCAATCTATGGGTGATTAATTGTTGAACGTTTCTGTTTTTGAAGCCTCGTTATTTGGTATGTTGGCTTGGAAAATTTAGGCCAGCAAGATGGATTAGATAGGTTTATTGTTTAAAGGAGGGGGAAGTACTGAGTAAGCCAAATAAGGAGGGATGTTGTGATAAGCAAGATCGAAAAATGCAGCCAACAACCGTTCGATTGCTGCTGCATTTTTTATTGTTCGAGTTAACCTAATTGGAAGAGATTAAGCATCACCTGGTTTTTCGCGTTTGCTGTTCCAACCCATAAAGTTGTAAATGTTGTAACGAGCAAAGCCAATCTGTTCATGCAAAGCAAAATCTGTGACCGCAAAGTTGTACCACAATGGCAACCATGAAATTTGAGCAGCCATATAGTCGGCTCTCACTGGAATAACATTCAAGCCGAAGTGGTTGAAGTAGAGCTCGCTACGACGAATATGTAGGCCAGATGAAACCAACACAATGTTGTCGAATTTATGATGCTTCATTAGGTCACTAGTGAGCTGAGCGTTCTTCCAAGTGTTGACGCTATTTGGCTCTTGAATGATGTCACCCATCGGAACGCCAAGTCTCAGCAATTGTTGCTGATAAACTTCTGCTTCGGCAACACCGTTATTTTGTGCATCGCCACCACTGATGATCACTTTGCATGTGGTTTGGGTTTTGGCGCAATCTTTATATTGGCTGGCGGTTTCACTGATTCGGCCAAAAGAGAAAAAGGCTGGCTCGAACTCTTGCGTGCTTTTAATTAACTGCGTTCCCGCACCTAGAAGAACAATGGCGTTATTGTCAGACCATTGGATATCAGGCTTATTTTCGTAATCGGCTTGCAGATCGTTCAGTAAATAACGAGGAATTAAACCTGAACCAATCAGCACAAATGACGATATAAGAACAAGAGATAAAAACAGAGAGGTTTTTCGCCACTGAAGTAAACGTGTAAAGCCTACGAATAGCAGAAGAAGTAATAATATAATAAAGCTCATGAGGATCCTGTTATCGAACTGGTGCCAAGATGATGTGACATACTGAAGCGGTGCATCATATATCAGTTATGTTAATCATTCATAGGTAACTCATTGTATTATTAAACAAATGCACGATTTCTTTCTATCAAGAACAATCATCGATGAGAGCATTCGAAAAATCGCTTTATTATTGTTCGATAATCCCATTTTAAATATAGGTATATAAATCAAGAGGGTTATTTAAAGCTTATTTCGTGTTATTTGATTTATCTGTTCATCGGTTTCCGTTTCTTCAACTCGTTAACTCAGCTTTCATATTCTTAAACTACCAAATCTTCAAGCTCTTAAATGATCGAGCTCTCCAGTTTTCAAGATCTTAAACTATCAAGCTCTCAAGTTTTCAAAGTAATGCTGAACAAATTTAACGAACACTTGGTGTTTCTTTGCCGGATAAATAACTTGCGGATAGAACAGATAAATACTGTTGCCTTGTTGCAGACATTCATCAGGCAGCACTCGCTCTAACTCTCCAAGCTCGATCTCTTTCGCAACGTAGTAACTTGCAATACGGATGATGCCACTGCCTGCCATGGCTTGTTGCTTAAGCAGGTGGTTGTCATTACTTGAAAGCCAGCCGGACACATCAATATTTACCGATTTTAAAGGCCACTCGGTTTGGTGCAGAGTTGCTAAGCATTGATGATCACTTAAGTCACTCACATTGGTAGGGCGACCAAATTGGTTAAGATAACCGGGAGTCGCGACTAAATCATGTTGATAGCTAATCAAGTGTTTCGCCACCATGTTGTCAGGTGGCGTATTGGTGGCACGAAACGCGATATCGATATCATCTTGATTGAGATTAAAGTTGGTGTAGCTACTGTTTATCTCGAAACGAATCTCAGGGTATTGCTGCCTAAACTGTTGGCAGATATCGAATAGATATACCTCAGTAAACATCTTTGGCGCAGTGAGGCGTAATAGGCCTTTGACGATGTCGTGTTGCTCTGAAACGCTGCGTTCAAGTTGTAAGACTTGCGAGCGAATCGTTAAGCCTTGTTGTAACGCGCGTTCGCCTTCTTGGGTTAAACGAACACTGCGCGTGGTTCTGACCAAAAGCGGGCACTGTAAATCATTCTCTAGACGTTTGATCTGCTCAGAAAGGTAGCTCTTAGAGATACCGAGCTTTTCGGCTGCCTTGGTAAAATTAAGTTGCTGAGCAAGTTCTACAAACAGGATCAGTCGTTCTATTCTTTTGTGTTCGTTCATTCGCGCGTTCCTACCAATCTATTGTTCGTCATATCAAACAATCATTTCGTAACTAGCATATTCTGTTTTTTAAAAAGAACAATATGATAGAGGCATATTTCTGGTCAGCAAATCTTCTAAGCGAGAATCGATATGACGAACAGCACTGAATCTACAAACAAAACGAATGACAAAAAACGTATCCCATTATCAAATTATCTACCGAATGTTGGGCAAATTGCCTATGGCTGCATGGGGTTAGGTGGTGGCTGGAATGATAATCCAGTGACGAGTGCGGATGTTGCTCAAACACGAAGCGTAATCGGCACCGCACTAGAATCGGGCATTAACTTATTCGACCATGCGGATATCTATACCTTCAGCAAAGCTGAGCAAGCCTTTGGTCAAGCATTACAACAAGCGCCTGATCTGCGTGAACAGATGTTCATTCAATCTAAGTGTGGGATTCGTTTTGAAGGCGAGGGCAATGTTGGTCGTTATGATTTCTCGGCAGATTGGGTAGGCCAATCGGTAGACGGTATTCTCAATCGATTGAATACTGAAAAGCTTGATGTGCTGTTATTGCACCGCCCTGATCCTTTGATGGAACTCGATGAGCTAGCAAGAACGTTAGAGAACTTAAAAGCGCAAGGTAAGGTCGATTATTTTGGTGTGTCGAACATGAACAGCCATCAAATTCAGTACCTGCAATCTGCGCTTGGGCAACCCATCGTCGCGAATCAAGTTGAGATGAGCTTAGCCAAATTGGATTGGTTGAATGATGGGGTGATGATTAACTCGCAAGGGCACCATCAATCAGACTTCGCCGCAGGCACTCTTGAACATTGCCAATTGAATAACATCCAACTGCAAGCTTGGGGCTGTTTGGCACAAGGCCGATTTGCTGAGCAAGGTTTGTATTCAGAACATGAAAACGTGAAAAAGACAGCGCACTACGTGGCTCAGTTAGCGAACCAATATGGCGTAGAAAGTGAAGCGATTGTGTTGGCATTTTTGCTTCGTCACCCTGCTCGTATCCAACCTGTAATTGGCACCACAAATCTAGAGCGAATCAAAGCTTCGGCAGTCGCGACTCAGATAAACCTGTCTCGTGAAGAGTGGTACAACCTATACGTGTACTCACGTGGTCAAGCACTGCCATAAGGAATGAATATGTTGAATCAAAAGATCGCGCAACAACTGGTGTCTAACGCTCTAGACATTGCTGAGCGTAATCAACAAGCAATCGCGGTGAGCGTGTGTGATACGCACGGTGAGTTACTGGCGTTTATTCGCATGGATAATGTGAGTGTTCAAGCCGGATTGTTAGCACAGAACAAAGCTTATACATCTGCAAGAGATAGACAGCCAAGCGGTAACTTAGGTGCTTGGGCGAGAGAAACTGGTAAAGACTTAAGTTACTGGACTGACCCAAAGATCACTGGCTTTAAAGGCGGTTTCCCATTGAATTAAATGGGCAGGTGATTGGCGCTATTGGTGTCAGCGGATTAAGTGAAGACGACGATGAAGCACTTGCCGAAAAAGTCATTCAACTTGTGTTCTAAGCTGTTGCTCGTGAAGTAATGGAAGTTAGAAGTAACAGATAATAAAAAACCGATGCATGTGCATCGGTTTTTTTGTTTAACGAGACTCAAGTGCTTGAATCAATCGAACCCATTAAGCGTTCGCTTGTTCCAGATCTTGTTGCTTGTCTTTCTTGCCTAATAGGCGGCTTGTGATCGTACCGGCTGTCATAGCACCAGATACGTTAAGCGCCGTACGTGCCATATCGATAAGTGGCTCGATAGAGATAAGCAGTGCTGCAATCGTTACAGGAAGGCCCATAGCAGGAAGTACGATAAGCGCCGCGAACGTTGCACCGCCACCTACGCCAGCAATACCGAATGAGCTCACTGTGATAATAGCAATCAGAGACAGAATGAAGTTGATGTCCATTGGGTCGATGCCAACTGTAGGCGCAACCATGACTGCTAGCATTGCAGGGTAGATACCCGCACAACCGTTTTGACCAATCGTCGCACCGAAAGAGGCAGACAGGTTAGCAATCGCTGGTGGCACGTTTAGCTTAGTGATTTGAGCTTCAACGTTCAGTGGAATTGTTGCTGCAGAACTACGAGACGTGAAAGCGAACGTCAGTACAGGCCAGATCTTTTGGAAGTACTCTTTCGGGTTTACACCAACAAAAGAAACCAACACACCGTGTACGACGAACATCAGTAGAATCGCAACGTAAGATGCAACGATGAAACCCAGTAGGCTGAGGATGTCAGAAGCACTTGATGTTGCAACTACCTTCGCCATTAACGCTGCGATGCCGTATGGCGTTAGTGCCATGATCATCTTAACTAAGCGCATAACGATAGATTGTGACGCTTCAACGAAAGTACGGATTGGAGATTCTAGTTCTTCTTTCTCTGCCATCACTTTACGAGCAGCGATGCCCGTTAGCACACCAAAGATAACAACCGCGATGATAGACGTAGAGCGAGCCCCCGTTAGGTCTGCAAATGGGTTAGTCGGAATAAAGCTGATCAGCATTTGTGGAATTGTTAGGTCTGAAACGCTACCGATGCGGCTTTCAAGTGTTGCGATACGTGCTGTTTCGCGAGCGCCTTCTGTTAAACCTTCAGCAGACAGGCCGAATGCTTGCGTTACAACAATACCAACAATCGCAGAAATCGCGGTTGTTGCTAACAGTACAGAAATGGTGATACCAGAAATCTTGCCCAGTGAGCCGCCTTTTTCAAGCTTCACTACTGCTGCAATCATTGAAACCAATACTAATGGCATGATCACCATTTTCAGTAGGCCAACATAACCACGGCCAACAATATTTACCCAGTCTAGTGTTTCGTTGATGACCGGATTGCCTTCACCAAATAACAGCTGTAGACCAAGACCAAATGCGCTACCAAATACTAAACCGAGTAAAACGAGGCGAGAAAGTGTGTTTTCTTTTTTCTGCTGTCCGTAGAGAAAAAAGAGGATACCAGTGAATACCGCTAAGGCAGCGATAGCTGAAAATGACATTTGTTTTCCTTATGAATCTCTTTAAATCGATAGGGCGCTTAGATATATGGGCGCAAATACTGTTAGCTACAGTAGCGACCTGTAACAAAACGTAAAATAAGGAAAAGTAATTTATTAGAACGATTAGTAATATCCACTCAATAGGATGGGTGGATATTCAACATTGTGATGAATAGGTGAGCTTTTTAGCGATATTTTGCCAATAAATTGAGCATGTCACTTGACGAGTAAATTTCGATATTTTGGAAATTATTTTCGAATAACCGGAACAACATTGCTTTGGCTACGTCTTCCGACTGAATAGGGCGTAGGTTTTTGAACTTACCAAGCATAAATGGAGACAGCAGAGGAAAGACACTTTGCAGGAGTTTTTCATCAGCTCTAGGTTCATCACGCTCACCCACCAGAGGCCCAGGGCGTGCGATGAAAAGCTGCTTGAAGCCAATACGTTTTAAATTTTGTTCCATTTGTGCTTTACAGCGAAGGTAGTGCGAATAGGAATCTGGTGAAGCGCCATAGCTAGAAACGACCGCTACGCGTTGAACCCCAAGAAACTTCATCGACTGTGCGACTTGGCTAACCAGTTCCACATCGATTTTGCGAAGCGCTTCTTTTGATCCTGCCTTTTTCTTAGTCGTACCTAAGCAGATAACGCCAAGATTAGGCGTCGCATTCGTGTCATCCCAACTGGTAACTTGCAGGTCGCTGTGAATGAGTGTGTGGAGCTTGTTGGAATCAAACTGTGAATCTAACGCTCGGCGAGATAGGGCATAGATATGATCAACGGCGGGTTCATCGATGAGCAACTTCATCACATGATGACCAATTAACCCGGTTGCACCAGCCACCACGACCGATGTTTTGTCTCCAGAAATGCTCATTTTAATCCCTTCTTCACTCCACAAGTGCTTGTTTAATATAAACAGTGTTTGAATTTTAAGCGAATAAAAGTTTGTTAAACGAGTGGTCAGTAGTATGTGGGGAGTCGCCTGTTTATGGAAAAAGAGATGATTTAGTTTGGCTCGACACATAAGTACGGTCTGAAGCATAAGTACGATATGAAACATAATGGCGGTGGGAAAGATAAATGCGGTTTGAAACTTAAGTTAGGCGTTAAACATAACAAAGCCCGCTGGGCGACGGGCTTTGTTACTTTTCTTGCTTCTTACTAGGTAAAGGACAGTGGGATTTTCCTTACCTTTTTGCTAGCTTTCTTACTTGATTTATTTGGTTTTCTTTTACTTGAATTTGGAATCATTACACCTCCTAAATCGTTGTTCTGTTTTGTCTTTCAATCGATTGTCTTTCTTCGTGTAGCGTCAGTGTTGTGGGCATTCACTGTATGGGTACTTATCAATGGAGAGATTAATAAGTAATTTAGATAAGGCATAAACGATGCCAAAATGTAAGTTATTGATAAATCTATTATCAGTATTATTTGTGTTTTAGGGTTCGTCAATTTGACTGTCAATCTGAGAAAAAACCAGTGTGATCTGTTTAAATTAAGAACACTCTCTGCGGTTTCTGCCACATAGCCATAGATACAGCCTTGCTTAACACGTAAACTGAGTCGTAATTCACATAGACCAAGGACGTGCTATGAACCTCAAGCTTGATACTCTTGCTCCCACTCAGATTTATCACCTGATGACACAAACCGTTGTTCCTCGCCCGATTGCGTGGGCATTGACGGAATCTTCTGACCAAGAGTACAACCTCGCGCCTTTCTCTTATTTCACGCCTGTTTCTAGTAATCCGCCGTTACTGATGTTATCGGTTGGGAAGAAGCCGTCCGGCGAAATCAAAGATACCACTCGTAATGCCCTAGAAACGGGTAAGCTAGTGATTCACATTGCTTCTTCAAGTTCTGCCGAAACCATGACGGCGACAGCAGCTACCCTTGAACATGGTGATTCGGAAGTCACCGCGAATAACATTGATCTGGTTGAATTTGAAGGCTTCTCTTTACCGAGATTGAAAGAGTGCGCGGTCGCTTTTGGATGCACCTTGTACGAAGTAAAAGAGGTTGGAGAAGTGCCACAAAGCCTTATCTTTGCTCAAGTCGAAACCGTGTACATTTCCGAAGACGTGATCGACAAAGACAGTGAGCGTCTTAAGATCGACGCGTTAGCACTTGATCCTTTATCTCGATTGGGTGGCGGTGAATACGCCACGCTTTCCAATGTGTTTTCTGTCGCACGCCCTAAGTAGCAATACCTAAGTAGCAGCCCTATATCAACGTACCCAGAATAAGCGTTTTTAAAAACTATGTTAGATACCCAATACTCGCAGTACATCCAACACCGAATTGACCAAAAAACCAAGCCACTTGGCGCACTTGGCTTACTAGAAAAAGTCGCACATCAACTGGCTTTGATTCAGAGCCAAGGCAAAGAAGCTGCGGTTGAACACATCGAATTGAATAAGCCAAGTATCATCATTTTTGCTGGCGACCATGGCATTGCTGACGAAGGCGTGAGTATTGCTCCAAGCGCGGTAACACAACAGATGGTGTTGAACTTCTTAAGCGATGGCGCGGCGATCAATTGCTTCTGTGCGGTGAATAATATCGATATCACGGTAGTCGACACGGGGATATTGTTGCCTGTGGAATCAGACAGTGACATGTTGATCTCTCAGCGTTTGGGTACGCGAACCAATAACTTTGCCAATGAAGCGGCAATGAGTTTAGAAACGGTTGAACGTGGGATTGAACTGGGTACAGATCTTGTCTCTAGAACCATTTCGAATGGCACCAATATCATCATGTTTGGTGAAATGGGTATCGGAAATACCAGCAGCGCATCAGCGATCTTAAGTGCATTAGCGAATCGTGCTGCAGCGGAGTGTGTTGGCCTAGGCACTGGCATCAACAATGAACAGCTTGCACGTAAAGTGGCTGTGGTTGAGCAAGGTGTCGCGCGTTGCAAAGATTTAGATGCGAAAGAAGTTAAAGAGCTTACAGATCTTAAAGATATTAAAGAGGTACTCGCACAAGTCGGTGGCTATGAAATCGTTCAAATGGTCGGTGGCTTCCTTGGCGCTTACCAAAACAGAACACCAGTGTTGGTCGATGGCTTTATCGTGTCGGTTGCGGCGTATGTCGCGACTTTAATTGAACCAAACTGCCGAGACTATATGATCTTCGCACATCGCTCTGAAGAGTCGGGGCACAAAATTCTTTTAGAACTGCTCGACGCTGAGCCACTGCTCGATCTTGGATTGAGATTAGGTGAAGGCACAGGTGCTGCGCTAGCTATGCCAATCATTCGTGCGGCAGCCGAGTTCTATAACAATATGGCGAGCTTCGAAAGTGCTGGAGTCACGGTTTAATGAGTGATGTACCAGAAAGATCGTTGAAAGATCGAGTCACCCATCAGTGGGAGCTTTTTGCGCTGGCGATGGGTTTCTTTTCTCGCTTGCCAATGCCGAAAAACACGCCCTATTCTACAGAGCGAATGAACCGTTCTGGTCGCTACTTTTCAACGGTTGGTTTGTTGCTTGGTGTTCTGTGTGGCGGTGTGTTCTTGCTACTTGATGTGGTACTGCCGAGTGCAGTAGCGATCTTTTTGATGATGAGTTTTAGCCTGATGCTCACTGGCGCATTCCATGAAGATGGTTTGACTGATATGGCCGATGGCATTGGTGGCGGCATGACCCTAGAACGCCGTTTGACCATCATGAAAGACAGTCGAATCGGTACTTATGGTGCGTCTGCTCTGATTATGGCTCTGCTTGGCAAGTGGGTGCTGTTGAATGAACTCATAAGCATGACGGGACTGTTTATGGTAATCGTGACCAGTTATACCTTTAGCCGCGCGATTGCTGCATCGCTAATTTACGACATGCCTTATGTCAGTGATTTAGATACCAGTAAAAGTAAACCATTGGCCAACAAGCAAACCAAAGGCGAACTTGTCTTCTTGTTGCTGGTAGGCGTGCTGCCTAGCCTGTGGTTTGGTCTTGAATTCGCTTTGGTTTTATCTGTCGTCGCCTATCTGTTCAGAACAGGTTTTAAAACGTGGTTAACGGCTCGAATTGGCGGCTTTACTGGGGACTGCTTGGGTGCGGCTCAACAGTTAATGGAGTTGCTGACTTACCTTGTATTCATTACTGCATTTTACAATGGCTTTCTATAACGGCTTCCTATGACCAACACGAATGAAACTATTCAAGCTAATCAAATTAATCAAGCAAGTCAGCGAAACAGCCATTTGGTATTGGGTGGAGCTCGTTCTGGCAAGTCGAGTTTTGCAGAGCAACAAGCATTATGTGCGCTTGAAGCATGTTCAAATGGACGCCTCAATTATATTGCGACAGCGACATATCTTGATGATGAAATGCGAGAACGAATCGCGCACCATCAACAACGTCGTGGCGAGCAGTGGATTGAGCATGAAGTACCCGTCGAATTAGCCGAAAAACTGCAGTCTTTTGAGAAAGAAGATGTGGTATTGATTGATTGCCTAACCTTGTGGTTGAACAACATCATCTTTGAACTGGGTGATGACGCAACTAATGAACAGGTTGAAGCCGTGGTTGAAGTATTGGTCAAAAGCGTCGAGCAAAGTCCGGCGCAAATTATCATGGTCTCTAACGAAGTCGGTTTAGGTGTGGTGCCGCTGGGTAAAGTGTCTCGCTTGTTTGTGGACAATGCAGGACGAATGAACCAAGCGCTAGCTCGCGTCGTTGAGCGCGTCACGCTGGTTGCTGCCGGATTGCCGCTGCACTTAAAACCATCTAATCACTTGCTTGATATTCAAGGCTAGGTCGCACACATGGTCAATGGAACAACCAAAAACATCTATTTGTTAAGACATGGCAAAGTCGAAGGAAAAGCTGCGCTCAATGGTTTATCTGATGTGCTGGTCAACTCTGATCTTCAAGAACAGATATGTGAGGCACTAACTACACAAGACATTACCTTTGATAGCGTGGTTAGCTCTCCACTAAGACGATGTGGTGATCTCGCGAGCTTGTTTGCAGAGCGTATGTCTGTGCCTTTATCAGTTGCATCGGGTTTTCAGGAAATGAACTTCGGTGAAGTAGATGGTGTCCCATTTGATGAACTTGAAGACAAGTGGGGAATGTTAGAAACCTTTTGGAAAGACCCTGCTAATCATCAATTAACTGGCGCAGAAAGTTTACAGAGCTTCCACGACAGAGTAACTCAAGCTTGGTCGCAACTTTTGAATGATTCAAGTGACAACATATTGTTGGTTACTCATGGTGGTGTGATTCGCATACTGCTAGCGCACTGCCTTAATATTGATTGGAAAAACCCGAGTTTGTACTCGAAGTTATCGATAGAAAACGCATCGATAACGCATATTCAAATCACTCAGTTTGCGCAGAGCTTTATCAGCGTTAAATCGATAGGGATACCTGTTCTCTGAGTGTTCAAAAAACACAGTTTAAGAATTAACAATCTTTTAGATCTGTAAATAGAAACAGAAATATAAATAGAAGTATAAAGCGGCGTTCACAGCCGCTATACCTGATTGGTATTACTACCTACGTGAAAGGAATTTAGTCATGACAACACCAAGTTGGGATCTAAGCATTGCTTATAGCGATCTTAATGATGCAAAAATCGAACAGGACATTGAACTCATTCAGCAGTGCATTGAGCTGTTGAACCTACACGTTGAAAAGCGTCATATCATTCTAGCGATGCAAAACGCGATTCAGACTTCAGAAGCGGCAGGCACGTTACTGAGTACAATCAACACCTTCGCTAATTGCCACGCATCGGTCGACGCGACACACACAGAAGCGAAAGCATTGCTTGGTCGTGTAGCGAAGCTGAACTCTGAAATGTCTCAAGCGTTCAGCCCTTACGAAGATACGCTAATTCACGCAGAACCAGAATTTATTGATGCAGTATTAGAGCATGATAGTGCGGACGTAGCAGGGCAGCGCTTTGCGATTGAAAGCTCTCGTAAGTTATCAAGCAGCCGACTCAGTGTTGCTGAAGAGCAGTTATTGGCAGCGATGAAGGTTGATGGTCGTGACGGATGGGGTCGTTTATACGATAACCTAACCGGATCTTTAAAACTGTCGCTAAAGCTGGACGGTGAAGAGGAAGCCCTAGGCTTTTCACAAGCCGCGAGCCTGTTGTACGGCAGCGAATTCGACAAACAAGAACCAGCATGGCGCGCGGTTCAAGGTGCGATGAAAACGCACCAAGAGTCTTTTGCTTCGATTCTAAATGCATTGGCGGGTTGGCGACTGACTGAAAACAAAAAGCGTTCGAAGATTAGCGATGTGCATTTCCTAGATCCAAGCCTACACGGCAGCCGCATTGTGCCAGAAACGCTAGACACCATGATGTCGGTAGCGAAAGCTAATCGAGCTGTTGGTCAGAAAGCAGGTTTGTTAATGGCAAGAGTTCATGGCTTAGATGAAATGAAGCCATGGAACCACTTAGCTGCGATGCCGCCGCTTGGTGACGCTGAATCTAAGGTTTATCCATTTGATGAAGCGATTGAAGTGATCAAAACTGCCTTCGCTGAAGTGAACCCAGAGATGGCTGACTTCGTTGCTTTGATGGTTGAGAATGGTTGGATTGATGCCGCATCAGCAGCCAACAAGCGTTTAGGTGCTTACTGTACTAAGTTTGCCGCGACACGCACACCGCTTGTATTCATGACGTGGAGTGGCAGCCGCTCTGACTTAATGACATTGGCACACGAGCTAGGCCATGCGTTCCACAACTGGGTAATGAAAGACATGCCGTTGTGTCAAACACGCTACCCAATGACGCTAGCAGAAACCGCTTCTATCTTTGCTGAAAACATCGTTCGTGATCACTTGTTAACGCAAGCACAAACACGTAATGAGAAACTTGAAATGCTGTGGGAAGAGCTTTCTTCTTCTTTGGCATTAATGGTGAACATTCCCGTTCGTTTTGAGTTTGAAAAAGCCTTCTACGAGCAGCGTGAAAAAGGCGAGCTAACGGCTCAGCAGCTGTGTGACTTGATGGAAACGACTTGGAAAGAGTGGTATGGCGATGCAATGACAGAAGCTGACCCTTACTTCTGGGCGAGCAAACTGCATTTCAGCATCTCTCAAGTAAGCTTCTACAACTACCCATACTTGTTCGGTTACCTGTTCAGTAAAGGTGTTTACGCTCAGCGCGATGCGAAAGGTGAGCAATTCTACGGCGATTACGTTTCGTTGCTTCGTGATACGGGCAGCATGATGGCGGAAGAAGTCGTTCAAAAGCACTTAGGAATGGACCTGACTCAAGCTGATTTTTGGCAACAAAGCATCGACATGGTCAAAGTTCAAATCGATGAATTTGAAAGATTGCTCGATCAGGAAGATTAATTGATCTCAATCTGTTCATAGCAGGTAAGAGCTGTGTTAGCTTACGTGGCTCTTATCTTGCTGGCATAACCTGAGATAAGCCGAAACAACCAAAAGTCTCTTTAAATAGAGAAAGTTATTTGGAACAGATGTCGGTTAGTAAAGTCAGCAGGTAATATAAAAATATATGGGTAGTATTTGTGAGTGATAACGGAGTTTCTGTTGATAAGTGCGATCCTAGCAACACAATTTCTATGTACAATTTATTAACATACGGCCGTGCAATTAAGGAGTAGCGCATGACGAAGACCCTCTTTCGCCAATCATTTCTTTTTGACAGCCTAGATCTTGAGCAAGAAGTGTTTGCAGGACAGACCGTACTGAGTAACGGTGTTCAAATTAAGCTTCATCAACGCGGTGTCTTGGAAGTGATTCCCGCGGATTTTAATTCTGAAACCAAGAACATCATTTTTTCAACCGGTGTTCATGGCGACGAAACTTCACCAATGGAGCTGATCGATAAGCTCATTGAGGATATTGAAACAGGTTTCCAAGTAGTAAACGCGAGATGCTTGTTTATCATAGCTCACCCAGAAGCCACTAACGCGCATACTCGTTTTCTTGATGTGAACATGAATCGTCTGTTTGATGAAAAGCAGTACGAGAGCAATCGAGAAGTGGATATCGCGAAGAACTTGAAGTTCTTGGTGACTGAGTTTTACAAAGAAACGGAACCTGCCACTCGTTGGCATCTAGATTTGCACTGTGCAATCCGTTTATCTAAGCATTACTCGTTTGCAGTGAGCCCTAAAGTTCGCCACGAAGTACGCAGTAAAGAGCTGTTTGATTTCATTAACAGTGCGCACGTGGAAGCAGTGTTGTTGTCAAATGCGCCAACCAGTACATTCAGTTGGTACAGTGCTGAAAACTTCGAAGCGCAAGCACTGACAATGGAACTAGGGCAGGTCGCGAGAATTGGTGAGAACCAACTTGATAAGCTAACGGCTTTTGACTTGGCGATGCGTAACTTGATTGCTGAAGTTGAGCCAGAGCATTTACCTAAGCGAACCATCACTTATCGCGTGAGCAGAACCATTGTTCGTTTACATGATGACTTCGATTTCATGTTCTCAGATTCTGTAGAGAACTTTACCGCGTTCAAGCACGGTGAAGTATTCGGTCATGATGGTGATAAACCGTTAATGGCTAAGAATGAAAACGAAGCGGTGGTGTTCCCTAATCGTAATGTTGCTATCGGTCAACGAGCAGCCTTAATGGTGTGTGAAGTTGAAACGCGATTCGACCATGGTCAGCTTGTGTACGATTAATATCGACTCGGGTTTAAACGACGAAAACAACCGCTCAACTGGTTGAAATATCAAGGTTCACATTACGGTGTGAGCCTTGAGTTTATTTGGGGATACAGGTAAGGTTACGCGAACATTTTCAAAGTAGCTTGATATGGATTTCCAACAACTTCTTCACCAAAAACAGCGCAAATGGACTAGAGCCATTTATCTGATGGCAGCACTGCTTGTCGCGCTGAGTGCGATTTACCTAATGGTTGGCGATCTTTTCATTTCCCCTCTGGGCACATTGTCCACGTTAGAACAAAAACTACTGATTGATTTACGCTTACCTCGACTATTGGCGGCTATTGCTATCGGGGCAGGGTTAGCCGTATCTGGCGCAAGTTTACAAGTCTTATTGGGTAACGTATTAGCAGAGCCCGGTGTGCTCGGCATTTCTGGTGGTGCAAGTTTGGCGATGGTTATCGTGCTGTTCTTCTTGCCGTTTGCTCCGACTCCAGAACTGTTCATGATTGCCGCCGTTTTAGGCTCGCTCTGTTTCACCGTGATACTGGTGAGCATGGTAAAAACGATGCGACTCACCACGGCTAAATTACTGCTGGTGGGTGTCGCGTTAGGCATTCTTTCTGGCGCGATGGTGACATGGGCGTTCTATTTTAGTGATGACTTAAGTCTACGTTTATTGATGTATTGGCTGATGGGCAGCTTAGGTGGCGTCACTTGGTATCAACACTCGCTCACGTTGGTGATGATCCCCGTGATTATTTGGCTGTGCCTGCAAGGTAGTAAGCTAGATAAGTTAATGATTGGCGAAACGCATGCCGCACAGTTAGGCGTAAACGTACCGAGATTGCGCTGGCGTCTAATTTTCGCCGTGTCTATTTTAGTCGGCTGCGCGGTAGCTTTAGGTGGCGTGATCAGCTTTGTTGGCTTGGTTGTGCCACACTTATTGCGTTTAGCGATTGGTACTGATAACAAATACCTTCTTCCTTTGTCTGCCGTTGCTGGCGCTGCGTTGTTGGTGTTTGCTGATATCTGTGCAAGAACCTTATTAGATTCCGCAGAGCTGCCTTTGGGTGTGATGACCACCAGTATCGGTGCGCCTATCTTCATTTGGATGTTAATTAAAAATCATGATTCAAATTAAGAGCCTGAGCGTCGGCGCTCGTTTATTACCACTATCATTTGAGCTCAAGCAAGGGCAGGTGACTCACGTTATCGGCCCTAATGGCAGCGGTAAAAGTACCTTGCTCGAAGCGATATCTGGAATTGGTGATGGTTACAAAGGCGATATAAAGATCGACGGGCAGGATTTGTCGGAGCTGTCTTTACAAGATTTATCATTGCATCGTGCTTACTTGTGCCAAAGCGCAAGGCCAGCCTTCAACTTAGAAGTGTTCCAATATCTTGCATTGTCACTGCCAAGCTCCTCACACGGCCTTGATGTTGAAATCAACGCAGCTTTGGAAGAAATCAGCCAGATGCTAGACATTGCAGACAAACTTCATCGCTCAATTCAGACACTGTCTGGTGGTGAATGGCAACGCGTACGTTTGGCGGGAATGTGCCTGCAAATTTGGCCGACACTTAACCCATACGCGAAGCTGCTGATCCTCGACGAACCCGCAGCTCCGTTGGATATTGCTCAAGAAGCCTTGTTGTACAAGCTTATCGAACGAGTGGCTGAGAAGGGCATCGCCGTGATCATGGCTAACCATGATTTGAACAGAACACTAAGACACGCAGACCAAGTGT
The DNA here is from genome assembly GCF_041474275.1 of Vibrio sp. 10N.222.52.B7. NCBI lineage: Bacteria > Pseudomonadati > Pseudomonadota > Gammaproteobacteria > Vibrionales > Vibrionaceae > Vibrio > Vibrio sp. 10N.222.52.B7. The sequence goes on from NZ_JBFRTU010000068.1 coordinate 75,302, forward strand.
TGTTGCTCGATAAAGGTGTACTTCAAGCATCAGGCTCAGCTGATCAAGTGCTTACCCCTGAGCAGCTAGAGTCCGTGTTCAACACCGAAGTCAAAAGTATCTCAGTCGACAATCAGACCTATCTGCTGTTTGGTTAACTTAAGCTCATCAATACAAGGCAATCTATATGTTTAGATATATTCAACGACGACGAATCAAGAAAGTAATCAAATCACTTTCTGCAAAGTTGGTGAAAGCGTACGGAAGCAGTGACTTTTTCTCTATTGGGCAGGTTGAAACAAGTTCTCGTGAGTTGAGTAAACGCCAACAACAGATTGCTTTAGCCTTGTTTGCGGATCCACAAGATCTTGCTGTTGAATTAGCTCCAGCCATTCAATTGCTGCGTAATAATGTGTCTAATGACTTCTTCGGTGGTGAGGAATATAACGCGCGTGATGTACTTAATTTGTTGGGCGGTGGCGGTTGGAAGGGCGGTCGTATGGACGATGATATGTCGAATCGATTTGGCATGAATAGCCGCTATTAGTTTAGCTCGTTCAAATTAACGTTTAATGATTTATCCATTTATAAACGTATACGCTCAATAGCTTAGCGACTTTACAGCAGTCTCAACAACGTAATAATAATGATGATAAAAAGCACTCAATATCATTATTTATGCGAGCGTTTCACTCCAATTAATTCAATGAAAAAATACCTTCCTAGCGATCTATTTTCTTAGGGAATGCGTAATTTTTGTCGGTAAAAATTGATAATTCGAACCAATATCATCTATCTACAACGCATTTGTTTGAGTTGTGTGATGCTGATTCCTATTAATATAAAACCCGCTGTTATTGATAAAATTGACGTATATATTTTTCGTTTTTCTTTAAGTCAGAAACTATAAACCTTCGAATTACAGTGCTGGTTGGTTAGTAACCAATTGGTTTTGTGTTTAGGGTAAAATAATAGAGAGTGGGAAAGTGACAACAATAAATAATAATATTCTAAAAATAGCAGTGGGTATGGCTATGCTATCGAGTGTGCCGTCAGTGGCAAATGCTCATGGTTGGTCTGAGTTTCCAAGCGCGCGTCAGAACACGTGTTACGAGCAAGGCGGGATTTGGTCGGGTACACCACCTAATGCTGCGTGTGCTCAAGCAAAAGACATTTCGGGTTCATACCCGTTTGTTCAACGTAACGAGTACGCGAAAAATGTCCAAGATTTCAATAATATCAATGCTGTAAAAGCGGCGATTCCTGACGGCACGTTATGTTATGCCAACGATTCGCAAAAACGCGGCATGGGTGCGCCTCATACTGGTTGGACTCGTACCGAGCTAAATACTGGTACGTTTGAATATGTATTCAATGCGACAGCGCCACACAACCCTTCTTTCTGGGAGTTCTACCTAACGAAACCAAACGCGGACCTAAGCAAAGGCCTAGCGTGGGGAGACTTAGATCTTATCCAAGAAGAGGGTAACGTTCCGGTTAATGGCGGCAAGTACCGCATTAATGTCACTATTCCTTCAGACCGTTCTGGCGATGCGATTCTATTCGTTCGTTGGCAACGTGATGATGCTGCGGGCGAAGGCTTCTACAACTGTTCAGACATCACTATCGCGGGTGGCACAACCCCTCCACCAGAGCCGGGTCCAGAGCCTGATCTAGTGCGTGGTGACCTATTCATTTCAGAAGGTTTTGGAACTCCACAAGCTGGCGACACCGTAAAGTACGATATCATCAACAAGTATGGTGAAGTAGCGCGAAGCTTCGACATCGTCATTGATGCTTCAAACGTTAACGATTGGGCTCGTTTGTTGGCTTCAGAAATTAACGGCTGGCATGAAGAGTTTAAAGACGGCGCGATCTTCATTGGTGATTGGCACGCTGAAATGCAGCACTACATGTACTTCCAAAACGATCCTTCACGCAACTTCTTCAACTCAAAAGATAGCCGTGCTTCTGGTCAGTTAACGTTGATTGATGGTGGCGACGGTGGTGTTGAACCATTGAAAGGTGACATCTACGAGCTAGTGAAGAGTGACAATGTAGTCAATGCTGGCGATAAGGTTGTGATTGCAACAAGCGAAGCCGCGACATTGACTCAAACTCAAGGTTCTTCAGTAAGCATCCAAAATAACGGCACGGCTTCTATCGTAGTTGATACCACTGGCATCACTGCAAACGAAACTCTATCGTTTATGGCTAGCTCGATTGAAAGCGAAAGTGTTGAAACCTTCACTTTTGAAGTAATTGCTGATGACGGTGGCGTAACACCAGACCCAGATCCAACGCCGGATCCAGATCCGACTCCTGACCCAGACCCTACGCCAGATCCAGGTACGTGGGACTCATCAGCGACTTACCTTGGTGGCGAAGTCGTGACTTACTCGAACCAGTCATGGAAAGCACAATGGTGGGTTCAAGGTGGTACTAACCCTAAAGCGACTTACGAAAATGACAAATGGGGCGTTTGGCGTCCAGCCAACTAATCTTAACTATTGTTAGTTAATTAGCCTTGCAATAATAACCAAGACACCACACTTTTTGACGAGTGTGGTGTCTTTTTTAGCGTCTGCATTTGCGGTTTTGAATGTCATCAGCCTAGAAAAAGTGATTCAGGAACGGAGTCTTAATCACTCAGCACGGCTCTATAAGAAGATGAGAGTTATATAGAAAACAAGAGCTATATAACGTTTTGTAATGTGTTGACGAATTATTCCAGAATAAGGTTTTCTTTAATCTCATCGTTAAGATACCCCTGATCAAAATCTGGTGTCATGAATTCGACGAAGGAGGAGTCTAGATAGCTGGTTTCTAGATAACTCGGCTCTAGATAATGGGAGTCTAAGTGATCAGCACTTACGTAGGTGGGAATCGCAGAAAACAAAACGATACTGATCGCTGCAGCGATATTAATGGCTTTGTTACGTTGAGAAGTAATTTTCATAGTAGTGCCCTCGAAAGGTGGGCAAATCCATCTGCCTATGAGAATTGAATCTGAGATATTTAGAAGTCGTAAGACAAACCAAGTGTGATGATGCTGTCGTTGTCGATCGGGCCCATCGATTGGCCGTTCAAGTAAAGGTCACCTTCGTTGGTGTTGAAATAGGTGTATTTCACGTAGGGTGTCCAGTCGTCGATGCTCTTAGAGAGAACGACTTCGTGTTCATTGGTACGGTAGTCGCCTTGATGAAAGATTACGTTGTCATCGTTGTGGGTAAACCCGCCATTGGATCCATCACTGTTTTCGTGAGTGTATTGGTAAGCTAAATCCCAGCCTGAGAGTGAGTACCCCGCACCGGCGATGAACTTATTAGTGTTGATCGTGGTGTCGCTTACATTCTCGAGTACTTGCCCTGACTGGTTATATCCCAATCCACTGAATACATTGAAGTTATCATTGACTTGGTAATCAATAATACCTTCGATTAATAACTCTTCACCGTTGTCCCATTTACCGAGTTCACCGTATAGGTTGAACGTGAAGGACTCGCTGATGTGAAAGTCGTGGCCGTAACCCGCTGCTAACCAACCTTGGTCATCAAAACCTATATAGACTTGTCCATTTTCTGAGGTATCGATTAATGCGCCAGCTTCTGTGGTGTAGACACCGTTATCAGCAGCATTAGAGGCAACGTTTTGTTCGATGTAAACTTGAGTCGAAGTCGCAAACGCTGCGCTGCTGAGTAACGTAAGTGGTAGAGCAATAAGGTTAAGTTTTTTCATGGATTCTCCAGTGTCGTTCTATTGAATTAACTTGCTGGAGAGTATGTGATTAAACTGAATTTATATTAATAGGGTTAACTTTAGTTAAAACCTCAGTTTCATTTATGTTTCCTTAATGCTGATTTGATTGCTTCACGGGTTTTGATGTGCTGTTCGTCTTTAGCGTAGCGGCGGTGATAGAGCATTCGAAACGTGATCGGTCTTAATTTGATGGGGATAGGGTGAACGCGTAAGCCAAGCGCCGGTGCGAGCATTTCTGCAAAAGAACGAGTAGAAGCGGCGATATAATCTGTCGTGCTTGCCAAAATCAGCATGCTTGAAATTGAGCTGGTTTCAATTCTGACTTTTCTCGGCTCGATATCGCTCTCTGATAAAAACTCGACCGTGTTCATGTTGGCGCGTTTGATCTTGAGCGCAATATGCTCCTCTTGGAAATACTCTTCTTTACTTAGTGTCTCACCAATTCGAGGGTGGTTGATTCGAGTCAGACACACGGGCTCCTCATCGACGATGGTTTCTTCAATCAATGAGTGTTTCTTACTCGAAAGTACATCAATGACGATATCCACTTTTTGTGCAGTAAGCGCATCAAACAGTTCTTCCTCTTCGAGCGGCGCTTCCGTGAAGCTTACGCCTTCAACCTGGCTAACGAAATGAAGCAAGCTCTCTGTGCAATAGACTTTAAGGTCATTCTTTTGCTGCTCAACCGTTCCAATGATGTTCAATGGGTCTTCTATCTTATTAGCGAGTGATACCGCTGCTCCAGTGGGCGCGATACCTCGTCCTTCTCTCACAAATAAAGCCTTGCCCACGACACCTTCGAGTCTCTTAATCGCCGCACTTACCGCGGGCTGAGAAATATCGAGCTGCTCTGATGCCACGGTGATAGAGCTGTGTTTGTAAACGGCCAAAAATGTCGTCAGTAGATTAAGGTCCAAATTCAGTTCCCTCTATTCTTATTGCCACTCATCCAAATCATGGTGGAGTCGTTATTAACTCATAAATGAAATGGAGGTTTTAAGTAAAGTTTACACTATATATCAAGGTTCTGTTTATTAATAAACTTGTTTGCATCGGAGTGAGGAAGGAACTTCATTCATTTACTAAATACTCAGACCGATAGGTGAAACTATGAGAACTTTCGCAAAATTATCAATCATCTCTACAGCAATGATCATCACGACCACCGCTTTTGCTGCTGACCCAATGATGCAATACAACACCAAGCAAACTAACTCTGATATTCAAAAACTCGAGAAATTTGAATATCACGAGGGTGAAACCCTTGAAGAGTATCTGAGCACTCAACCTAAGGGGAACTTGTACTCTTCAGAAGAAGAGGTGCTTTCTGTGTTAATGGGCGGTGTAAACAATGGTGACTATCGCAAAGAAACCAATTCAGGTTGGAAAGAAGGCCTGATGTTTGAGGGCATTGCACCTTATGGCGATCACATGGTGTCGGGCGCCAACTGGTTCCCACGCACTGAAGAAGTTCAACCGGATGAAATGCGTGTCACGTTCATGGGGACATCACCAATGATTCGCCCGGGGCAGGCAAACACCTCGATATACGTCGAATTGGGTAACGGCTCTAACTTTGTCTTTGATTTAGGTGAAGGATCAATTGCGAACTACGTAGCGGCGGGTGTCGCGATGAATGAACTCGACCATATCTTCATTACTCACTTACACGTAGACCATTACGGCTCGTTACCTTACCTGTATCAATTTGGTGGTTGGAATGGTCGCTGGGAAAAGCCGCTTAACATTTATGGTCCGAGTGGTGCGACTCCAGAATATGGCACTCGTCATATGATTGAAGGCATGCAGCAAATGTTGAACTGGCACACCGACGCATTTGATGTGTTCCCATCAGGCAACGACATAGTGGTACACGAGTTTGATTTCCGCGACGACGGAGGTGTTATCTATGACCAAGACAATGTGGAAGTGATTCACTGGCGACGCAGTCACGCAAAAGATGGCGCGTCTGGTTACCGCTTGAATTGGACTCAAGATGACGGTCGAGTGCTTTCGTTTGTTTGGACAGGAGACGGTCGCCCAACCGAGTTGGATTTGAAATACGCAAAAGGTGCAGACTTGTTCATTACTGAGCTGCAAACCGAAACGTTCGGTGTGTCTTCGATTATTCAAGGTGTGCCGCCATTCTTAGCACGTTACACCGTTGATACTCACCATACACCAGCGTACGCGGCGGGTTATGTGGCGAATGAAGTACAACCGCGCTTGTTCATGACAACGCACATGACATTCGACCCATATCTCAATGAGGAAACCGTTGCAGAGGTTCGACACCATTGGCAAGGGCCTTACCACTTCGGTGCGCCAGATGGCATTGTCGTTAACATGACTAAAGATAATGCGTGGGTTCGTGAAGGTATTTTACCTGATTTCCCGAATGCGCGAGCGCCACAATTTGATATGGCCGATGGGTCTGACTTTAGAATCCCGCTGCCGAAAAACAGCCGTGAAGACATACAAGAACAAGAGATTCGTGATTTAGAGTTGGATCCAAAACTGTACTACCCAGAAGGCTACCACCCAGAGCTGTTGACTGAGTGGCCAGTCGACCGTGACATCGTGATCCCAGCTGAACAAGTACCAGAAGCAATGAAGCAAGGTATGAACACCAAACAAGAATACATGGATAGAGTGCGTGCTCACCACAACCTTGAGCGCAAGTCGGTAAGTCGTCCAACTGAGCCTGGTGAAGGAGCAGGAACCGACAACAAATAGGGTATTTGCAGTGAGGGCTGATATTGCCCTCACATCCTAAAAAGTTAGGTAAATAAACCCATTCTCTTACTCAATCATAAAAACTATTGCTTACAACATCTTTGCTTAGAATATCTGGAGTTCATTATGAAAAAATCAATTTTAGCGGTCGTCATTCTATCTTTAGTGTCAGCGTCTGTTTTCGCTAACGGACAATCCAATGCTCACAACTATCAACCTGGTGCGACGAATAACTCAGAACGTTTAGCGGATATTGATCCTAACTACGAACTGACCTTACCTTCAGAAAAAGAAGGCTACACCATGTATGACAACCAATCCATGTCAGATGGTGGGACCTACACAACGTATGTCAAACCGAATCCTTCCGATGCAATGCATGTCGCCGATGAAGGCTCGCTAAAAATAACGCATGGAGAAGGTGGTGTCATTATGACGGAATACACCACAAAGAATGGGCAACACACGTTTTCAGTGATGTGCGGCTACACTTCGGGTCCATCATACTGGGCTGACGGAAAACCAGCGAAGGTATGTGAAGAGGCGCAAGCACTAGCGGTTGCATTGGAAGCAAAAGGTGAATGGGAGGTGAAGCCAATGACTTACACCATCGCACCAGCAAGAATCGTAGTTGATAAGTGATTTTTGTCTATAGAACGCTCGTTATATCGAGCCTCGTTATCCAATCATATTGATTATTTGTAGTGAGACAGAGGGGTACTCAGGCTGAAATGGTCTTGAAGTTCCCCTTAACTTAGCTCATCTCACAAGAAGCTAAGTCAGCCAACTAATCAAATTTGTATTCGAAAATACAGAAGGTCTATCCCATGAAAAATACCATTAAGCTACTGGCTATCGCATGTGTTTTACTTACTCCAATGCTTGTCGCCGCTGCCGAACATAATCATAGTCACAATCATTTTAACCCTGAATTAGAGAAACTTGGCGACGATATTATTGGTCTAACCGTGTGTTACAAAAATGGTCATCTATCAGATGAGAATCAAGAGCCTGCGTTTATGAACCTTATCAACCACGCCAATGTAGAAGGTGAGGAGCTGGGGATGTTCTACATGGACAAATTGGGCCCTAAAGCCGAGCAAATCATGAGTGATGATGAGGCTCGACGTTTATGGACCGAAGAATATTGTGCTGATTTAACTGATACCTATTTGGACTCACACAAGTTAGCTCAAAGAGCAAATGAACACAAAGGTTACTCCCACGGACACGATCATGGTCATCACCATAATCATGACCACCATGGACATGGCGATTTAACGCCGGAGGTACTTGAGCAAGATATTGAGAGAGGGCGTTTACTCAGCATCAACTAAGCCCAATAAAATAAGTCCATCCAACCTATTGTTAAATATTTACTATTTGATAGTGTGTCTAGGTGCACATTGAGGATGTGTTTCATATTTAGCGATGAAAATAGTAGGAGTTGCGATGAGTATTATAGTGAGACGGTCTGAACCGTCAGATGCAAAGGGAATAAAAGAAGTTTACGAATGCACTAATGCTTATACCGGTACGCTGCAACTCCCAAATCCATCTCTGGAAAGCTGGCAAAAACGAATCTCTAATATGCCTGATAACGTGTACTCGTATGTCGCGATGATCGACGATGAGATTGTTGGCAACTTGGGAATGGAAGTGTGCGTGAATCCAAGAAGACGACATGTGGCTTCATTTGGTATGGGTGTTAAAGACGATGTGCTAGGCAAAGGTGTGGGTAGTCAGCTGCTCGCGACCGCGATCGACTTGTGTGATAACTGGATTAACATCAAGCGAATGGAGTTAACGGTATACACCGATAATGAAAGAGCGATCAGCCTGTATAAGAAGTTCGGTTTCGTGATTGAAGGAGAGTCCGCAGGGTTCGCTTTCAGAAATGGCGAATATGTGGCGGCTTATCATATGGCTCGACTGGTATAGCATTTAGCTACGATTAACACACAGCTACGATTAACACAGTTAGAATTAACTGACAGATAATAAAACGCCACGTTATTTAAACGTGGCGTTTGCTATTTTGGTGCGCTGGTGCTTTAAAGAGCTACAGCCATAACCTTAGTTCAGTCGTAAACTTAGTTAAGCCGTTAGTGGCTCAAGGTTCGCAGGACGGTAGTGTACAGATTTTAGTACTTTACCTTGGCGAACTGTCTTGCCTTCCGATACGAAATCTTCCGCACACTTAGCGATGATGTATTCGCCTTTTTGAACCGCCATCAGCTTGATGTTCTGCTCAGCATAGAAAGCTTCTGTTTCAGCATATTCTGTTTCATTACGGCATACTTTGCTCATGTTGCTTGAGTGTACTTCGTCCCAGCAAGGTAAGAAGTCAATTGAGCGGTTTTTAGAAACATTCAACAGTAGGTCGATCAGGTAGCTGATTGCTAGGTTGTCTTCAACCTTAGCTTGGCCAAGGTGAACCAGACGTCCCATCAAAACATAAACGCTGTCTACGATAGCGTCCGCTTGTTCGATTTTAGAGTCAGCTTCTGCAAGTTCTGTTAGTTCTTCGATCGCTAGAGAGGTATGTAGCGTATCGCCTTTTTCGTCCATTGTTTCAGGAGCAGCAACAGGCAGATCAAAAGTACTGCGGAACTCTTCAATGTCGCGGTAAAGGTGATCGTAGATTTCTTGGCTTAGTTGAGAAAGGTTCATTTTCCTATCCATTCTGTTTCGTTAATGGATTATTTTACCAAAGCTAGGAATAGGGTGCTAACGCAAAGTCGAAGAAGTCGACTTTTATTCATTGGACCAATGAGGTATTTTGCATACAAACCAATTGATTATTATGTTTTTTTACACTTTACTCTTCTTAATATACCAAATATTAATGTTGCCATTAACTTCGGCTGCAGTGGGATCCCAGTTATGAACCAAGCCAGTGAAAGCGAAATTGTTATACGTCGCTTGTATCAAATCACCAATGATTACCGGAAGGGCTTCGATATTCAGATCGCTCAGCTGCTTATCATGGGGCTTGAACGCTTCAACCTTGATATCGGTATTTTATCTAAAGTCGAGGGTAATTCTTATTTAGTCGAGCACTGTGTTACGCCAGAAGGGGTTGAACTCAATAGCGGTGACACCTTCGATTATCGTTCAACCTATTGCGAAATTACATGTAAATCGATTGGTCCTATCTGCATTGAGCATTGTGGCAAACACGATAAGTATGCGACGCATCCCGCTTACCAGTCTTTTGGTTTAGAGTCTTATATTGGCATCCCGATTTTCGTTAATGATGAGCTTTATGGCACTTTAAACTTTTCAAGCCCAGCCCCCTATCATCGCGAGTTCAAAGAGTTCGATGTCGACGTGATGAGACTAATGGCATCATGGATTGAAGTGGAGCTGGTTAGAAGACAGCAAGAACGAAAACTCAAAGAGCTGAATGAGAAGTTAGAGTACCAAGCTCTTTATGACCCTCTTACACACTTACCGAATAGACGTTGCTTGTTCAAAACGTTGAACGCAGAAGTGGAGCAATTAAAAGGCTCTTTAGGAAAGGGAACCTTGGCCGTTGTCGACATCGATTTCTTTAAACAGGTCAATGACACTTATGGCCACCAAATGGGCGATGTTGTCTTAAAGAAAGTGGCGAACGTGCTGAGCAATAACACTCAAGAGGGTGAGTTTGTGGCGCGTTTTGGTGGTGAAGAGTTCATTCTTTGGTATCCAAATAAAACACCAAGTTGTGTTGAAGATAAGTTCATGACTCTTTTGCAAGAGATGAAGAAAATCACACTGGATAGAAAGCCTGTCACTATATCAATCGGTGCGTGTCATTTTGAGTTGAGTACCGGGGATACCAAAGGGGAAAGGATGTCGGCACTCGACTCTTTGATCAAAGTGGCTGACGAGTGTTTATATATCGCCAAACAAAATGGACGAGATCAGTTTGTATCTCGTCCATATCATCAAGAACGCGCAAGTTCGTAAATACAGAAAACGTATTGCATTTTCCGATTCGGAATAGCTTAACTGAACAGGTAAGGGAACAGTTTACGACGCTCTTCTGGCGTTAAAGACTCAACTCTTGCGATGTTGGTGTCTGGGATCGCTTCAGGGTTAGGGTAGTGCTTCAGTACCTTTTCCATGCTTGCTTCACGAATCAAATGGTAAACAGGGTATGGAGAGCGATTCGTTAGGTTTTCATCGTCTTCTGGATCCGCACCACCAAAGCAATAGTCAGGATGGAACGTTGCCACTTGGTAAACGCCTTCCCAGTCTTGCTGTTTGATCAACGCTTCAACCCAATCAATGAACATGTTGTAGTCGAAGAAGTCTTGCAGCATGTTAGGAACCACCACTAAAGTCGTCTCTAATTCAGCAACTGGCGTATTATCTAACTCTACGAAATGCGTCATGATGTCTTCCAGTAACGCTTCTTCCGTATTCGCTTCACTCACAAAGATCTTAATCTGTTTATTACGTTGTGGCTTGGCTGCGAATGGGCACAGGTTTAGGCCAATAACGACATCGTCTAACCATTGTTTTACTTGGTCGTGGATGGTTTGAAGATCTGTGCTTTGAGTGTTCGACATAACAGGTTCCGAAATGAAATTTTGCGTAGGATATCAGAACGGACGTTAATCAAAAGCAATAATTGAGTTACAACCCTAGTCGTACTTATGCTTGTGCGAGTTTAGAGGCCGATACTTGAAGTTGTTTTAATTGGTAGACCCAAGCAAATATCGCAACATAGAAGATTGAACCGCCCGCAATCACGCCATTCCAACCGAATAGTTGCCAGCAATACAAGAGTAAGAAACCACCTAAGCTCCCGCCTATGTAATAGTGTACTAAGTAAAGAGCGGTTGCCGTTGCCTTAGCGCTCGGTGCTTTTTGACTTACCCAAGAGTAGGCAAGGGTATGGGCTAAGAACGCGCCGCCACTAATCAATAACAAGCCTGCTAGCATGAACGGAACTTTGTCGACTGCAGAAATTAGCATTCCGATTAAGCTAATACACACGCCCATCAATATTCCGCTTAACGGGTCAAAGCGAAGTGTCCATTTGTTGGAGAGCTTAGAGCTTACCGTACCGGCCAAGTAACATAGGAATATCAGTGAAGCTAAACCAACGGGTACCGAGTGAGGTTCGGATACTAGCCTAAAGCCCATTACAGAGTACAGGTTAACAAACAGCGCGAAGTTAGCACCACCAATCAACATGGCAAGCCACAGTGTGCGGTTTCTTAAGTGCATTACAACGGAGCGGTTGTGATGAAAGAACAGCCCTTTTTGAGGTTTGAAGTTCTGTTGGTCAGGTAGGCGATAGGCAATAAAGAGTGCACCAAGCAATGAACCGACAACGAAAAACAGTACAGTTGCATGCCAATCGAAATAGTCTGTAATTAAGCCGCCTAATACACGTCCGAAGATTCCACCCAATGAGTTGGCCGCAATATAACCTCCAATCGCGACAGCAAAGGCTTTGGGTGTTAACTCCTCAACCATATAGGCAACCGCCACGCCTGCAAAAGCTGCGACCGCAATTCCCATGAATGCTCGGGCAATAACGAGTTGCAACAAGGTAGTCGTGAACACCATGCTTAACCCTATTAATGGGATAGCGAACAGACTGAACAGAATAATGGGTTTACGACCAAAGGTTTCAGAGGCAATTGCCCAAGGTACCAAGCTAATCGAAAGGCCGAGTGTTGTAGCAGCAAATAACCAGTTGATCTGAGTTTCAGATACTTGGAAGTGCTCCGCCATGTGCGGCAAGATTGGCTGAAAGAGGTAAAGGTTACAGAAAATGATAAACGAGCCAATCGCCAATGATTGGGTGATGCGTTTGTATTGAGGACTGCCTTTATCAAACATTTACGTTGTGCCTGCACGAGTTAGTAAGCTATTTGTGAACAAGTTATCAGTACAAGTGTGATTAAAGAAATATATTAAAAATATCACCTCTATATATTTAATATATCGCCATGCTTGAATCAAAACCACTTCGACATTTTCTGGCTGTTGCGCAGTTTGGTAACTTCACTCAGGCCGCCAAAGCGCTGCATATCGCTCAGCCCGCATTGAGCATTTCTATTAAAAAACTAGAACAGACGCTTGAGTTGATTCTATTTCGTCGAGGCGATAAATCCGTCACTTTAACGGAGGAGGGCAAAGTACTGTTTGAGCATGCAAAGCGAATCGCCCAGCAGTTTGATGATGCTCAGCTCGCGATGAATGAACTAAAGGGGCTAGAAAAAGGCGAGGTTCGATTAGGCGCTCCAAGTATGATGGGCAGTTACTTTTTCCCCCAAGTAGTGATGGCATTTAAAAGCCAATACCCAAACCTAAAGTTGACCTTGATTGATGCTGGCACCGCATCGATTCGTGAAATGCTGTTAAACGGCGAACTCGATATTGGCGTAATTAATCATGAGAACGTTCCAGATGATTTGGAAACGGATCATCTGTTAAGCTCAGAAATGTTAGCTGTAGTTGGCAAAGATCACCCACTGGCAACGCAACCATCCATCACCTTTGAAGAATTTTTTGCTCAAGAGCTGATCATGTTCAAATCGGGCTACTTCCACCGCGATTTTATCGATGCGACTTGTAAGAAGTACAATCTCGATATGACCATTGCGTTCGAAACCAATTTATTGCCAATGATTCTTTCTATCGTGAAGCGAGAGTTTGCCATCACCGCGTTGCTTAGCTTGGTGACAGAATACGAGGAAGATGTCGTAGGCGTGCCATTTAAAGACCCTGTGAAACTGAACCTATCTTTGGCGTGGAGAAAGGAAGGGTATCTGTCAAAAGCAGACCGAACCTTTATTGATTTCGTTAAGCGGTATGTGTGATTTAGTAAGATTTAAATAAACAAAGCCCGAACATCCTAGATTGGATATTCGGGCTTTGTTGTATAGAAGTATGACTGGCTCAGAGCACGTTAGGTGTTCTTTGAGTTATACATCTTATCGAAGTTCTTCTGATTCCAGCCGACCATCACTTGATCGCCGATCTTAAGCACGGGGATAGAACGAGCACCCATCGCTTGTAATTCTTTACGACCACGCTGCATCTTTGCATTCGTCAGGCGGTAAACAATTTTCTTAGAGTCTAAATACCTTTGGGCATCTTTACAGTGCGGGCATTTGTCTGCGACGTACAATACAACACGTTTCATTTTTTCATTCTCTTGGTGAATCTCGCTAAAGTGTAACGAATCCTAGGTGATTAGAAAAGTGTGATCAGTTACACTATGCGGCTCAATTTTCAAGACCACAACGTATTGTCGTGGTGTAACTTGTACGGTCTTTCAGCATGCATCCTTCTTTACGCTATATTCAAGGCTATCCTAAGCACATTCTTGATCCTGTTACTCAACTTGTAGAGTCGGGTAAATTGGTGCCTTGGTTTGAAGCTCGCTACCCAAAGAATCATGAAATAAAAAGCGAGAAAGCCCTGTTTGACTATGCGATTGAGATAAAAAATCGCTACATGAAAAAAACACCACCGATCAGCAAAGTGATTTACGACGGCAAGATACACCTAATCAATAATGCGTTAGGTCTGCATTCTTACGTTGCTAAGAATCACGGTGGAAAGATCAAATCAAAGAATGAAATTCGTATCGCCAGTGTTTTTAAAAATGCACCAGAACCTTTGCTAAGAATGCTGGTGGTACACGAACTGGCGCATATCAAAGAGAAAGAGCACGACAAAGCCTTTTACCAACTATGCTGTCACATGGAACCGGAATATCATCAACTTGAGTTGGATGCCCGTTTATTCATGATGTATTTAGATTTAAAGAAGTAGCCCAATGAGCCAATCACAAAATAGAACGACGCTAAGCCTGTCGAAAAACAGCACTTCATCAGCAAAAACAAAAGACAACCAAGCTGATGTTAAGCCAAGTACAGCTAAGCCAAGCAGCGACAAGCGTATTTCTACAAAGAACACATCTGATAAAAGCCGCAAGAATAGTGCACCTAAAGGCGCGGGCAATAACAAAGCAAGGCGACCTTTTGCAAAAGATAGCAGAGGTAAACCGGGTGCCAATAAAGGATCATCGAATAAGGGTTCTTTCAATAAAACGGCTTTTAACAAGAACGCAGCTCAGAAAAGACGCTCGGCTGAAAAACCTCAAGGTGGATTACACCCAAGAAACCAGCACACTGGCCGCTATAACTTCGAGTTACTAGTTGCAGCCTTGCCTGAGCTAAAAGAGCATCTGATCAAGAATCCGGTTGGCGAAGACACCATTAATTTCTCTGATCCATTGGCTGTTAAGCTACTCAACAAAGCTTTGTTGGCGCATCACTATGGCGTTAAACATTGGGATATTCCTGCTGGTTACTTGTGCCCGCCAATTCCTGGTCGTGCAGACTACATTCACAGAGTGGCCGACATCCTTAATAGCGATGGCCAAGGTGAACCCTATAACCACGCGTCTGTGAAAGCATTAGATATTGGTGTCGGTGCAAACTGTATCTACCCAATCATTGGTGCGACAGAGTATAAGTGGCGTTGTACAGGGACAGATGTTGATTCAGTCTCCATCAAAACAGCGAACTTCATAGCGGAAAGCAACCCTAATCTAAAAGGTAAGATCCGCGCTCGCCTACAAGCTGACTCTGAATCTATCTTTAAGGGCGTGATTAAGGATAATGAACGTTACGATGTCACTATTTGTAATCCTCCATTCCACAGCTCTCTTGAAGAGGCTGAAAAGGGGTCACAACGTAAACTGGATAATCTAGCGGCGAACCGTGCTAAGAAAGCCGGTCAGTCATTCAAGCCTGAAACGAACAAGAAGCCAGTTAAGTTAGATAAATCAACTAAGCAAGCTAAACCAACCTTAAACTTTGGTGGTCAAAAAGCCGAGCTTTGGTGCCCAGGTGGTGAAGCCGCTTTCATTATGAAGATGGCAAGAGAGAGTCAACTTTTTGCTACTCAAGTTTTGTGGTTTACGACATTGATTTCTAAGAAAGATAACGTCGATATGGTTCGTTCAGAGCTTGGCAAGCTTAGAGCTAAACAAGTGAAAGTCGTCGAGATGTCACAAGGCCAGAAGGTAAGTCGCTTTATCGCATGGACCTTTATGGACGATGAGCAAAGACAAGAGTGGATCGCGCTAAAATAGGGGCTGCACTTAGTTAAGATATTAAGCTGAAATACGGACGGGCTTGTTGTTAACGCAACAAGCCCGTTTTTTTTGTGTTTTGCATATAACCTAAGCAGAAAGCAACTCATCTAACTTACTCTGATATTTCTGCTCTAGAGCTTTGTTACCTGCTTTGTTTTCGAGATCGACCAAGATTTTAAGCGATGGAATTTGATAGCCATAACGCTGGTGGAATTTGAATAAACGGATTCGAGCGTCATTGTAATCGGCGTCACTCACTTCAATTTTTGATAACTGTAGTATCGATTTTACGCGGTTTGGATCGTGGTCAATCGCTCTGCTGAAGTAGTACTTCGCTTGGTCGGTATTGCCAGCCTTAAATGCGCAAAACGCGGCGTTTTCATAACTTGCAGACACCAAGTAGTAGTAGGGTTGGTCGATGGCGCGATTGAAGTAATTATCGGCTTGTTCGTATTCGCCCTGTTTACACAAGAAGGTACCGTAGTTGTTCAATACATTGCCATTTCTTGAATCAAGACTGAGTGCTTTGCGGTAAGTGCTTCTCGCTTCATCTACTTCACCCACTTGTTCGTAGTAATGCGCCATTGAAAGCCGAGCACGGTAGTAGCTAGGTGCGTGTTTAATCGCGAGCTCAAGGTTTTCACGCGCTCTCACCATATTGCCTTGTCCCATATAGCCCAAACCTAATTCGATTCGAGATTCAGACATCGCGATAGGATCACTTTCAATCTTTGGCGGTCCTTCAGTGACAGAGACACAACCGGCCAAGGAAAGCGAGGCAAGTAGTACCACACTTGATAACGAAAGAGGGCGGGACAACGAAATCGGATTTGAAAATGATGGCTTGGCAGGCATGTGAAGCTCCTTATGAACACCAACCCATCATATGAAATCAAACCCATTGAAGTCGTAAATCTATCATGGAATGCGACCCACACACCATAAAAAAACCGCGTCCAATTCGTCGTTTTATCAACAACATACTGAACACGGTTTATGTGTTTGTGAATCGGAAGAAAGAACTTAATCGTCTTTGGTAAAGTTGTCTTCGCTGAAATGATCCAGATCGTAAGGCGTTTGTTGGTAAACGCAGTAGTTTAGCCAGTTTGAGAACAACAAGTGTCCGTGGCTGCGCCAGCTTGCAACCGGTTTGTTGTCTGGATTGTTATTCGGGTAGTAGTTGATTGGTATCACAGGCTCCATGCCTTCACCCAAATCTCGAATGTACTCATTGTGAAGTGTGTGAGAGTCGTACTCAGGGTGACCCGTTACAAACACGTTTCGCTTATCTTTGGTTGCTGCTAGGTATACGCCTGCAACATCAGAAGTTGCAAGAACATCAAGGTCAGTATGTTCCGCTAAGTACTCTTGAGAGAAGTCCGCATAGCGAGAGTGCGGAGCTAAGAATGTATCGTCGAAGCCACGTAAAATAGGGTGGTATGGGTTATGTATCTCGTGGTTATAAACACCAGACAGCTTCTCTTTACGCGTGCGTTTTGGCAAATCATAGAGTAATTTCAAACCAGCCTGAGCCGCCCAACACACGTATAGCGTTGAAGTAACGTGCTTGTTTGCCCATTCCATGATGGTTTTCAGGTGATCCCAGTAGATCACATCTTCAAATTGAACCAAGCCAAGCGGCGCACCAGTGATGATCAATCCATCAAAGTTTCTTTCTTTGACCATTTCAAATTGGCGGTAGAAGTTATCAAGGTGTTCAGTCGGTGTGTTTTTACTTGGTCGGTCATCAATGCGCAGCAGCTCTACATCCACTTGCAATGGGCTGTTCGATAGTAGGCGTAAAAATTGAGTTTCAGTTTCAATCTTCTTCGGCATTAGGTTGAGGATCAAGACTCGAAGTGGACGAATTTCCTGTGTCGATGCTCTTGATAACGGCATAACGAAGATGTTTTCTTCACGAAGAACATCGGATGCTGGCAATTGGTCTGGAATGCGAATAGGCACAGCTTTCTCCCTAAGCTAGATATGTAGACGTCTATACATCTAAATCTATAGTAGTTTGATACGCTTGTCGATATGCAAAATGGATAGATGTAAATTATTTGTGTTTTCTATCAGAAGCAATCCACGCGCTTCGAGGGGAGTCTCATTGTATTCAGTGATTGTCTGAGTCGTGTGTAAGTACTTGGTTTTCGTATGCTGAGCAGAGGCAGTTATCAGAGCAACTCGTTACTATTTACGATAAACTCATGTTTTCAAATTAGCCTGTACAGTGACAGATGAAGTTAATACTCATTCGAGGGTTGCCCGGTTCTGGCAAATCAACAAAAGCAAAAACCTACGATGCATTGCATGTCGAAGCCGATATGTATTATGTGAATGAGCAAGGTGAGTACCATTTTGATCCTAGGCAGCTGCAACAAGCTCATGAGTGGTGTCAAAACACAGCTGAAAACGGCTTAAAGCAAGGGCTTGATGTGGTTGTTTCAAATACCTTTATTAAGCATTGGGAAATGAAAGCCTACCGCCAACTTGCACGCAAATATAAAGCAGAATTAATTATCGAAGTCTGCCGAGAGCAATATGGCACGATTCACGACATTGAGCCGTCGGTGATTAAACGTATGGCGAAAGACTGGCAAGAATAGCCTCGTGCTTATCCAGCTTGGCTGAATGGAAAATTGAATCAAATTAATAGAACAACTTCAAGGTAACGATTGAAATGGCAAAGCGCTCTGTTGTGGTCGACATGACTTCTTATGGTATCTATTCCACATGGGATTCCAAATCTAAAGATCTTCCAAAAATCCAAAAGTTCACCACTACCGTTGATGCCGAAATCGATGTGGAATTTGGCTATATCTTGAATATCAAGAAAGCCAAAGGCGAAAAGATTCGTTACTGCATTTATCACCCAAACATCACCACAGACAAAGGTGAAGTGCTCGAACCGTTCGATGGTGAAGAGTATGTCGGCAACAATGACTGGGATTTCTACTTAGGTGACACTATCTGGGCACCTGTCTCGAACAAGTTAGGTAAATGGCGCATGACGGTTGAGCTAAAAGGCAACATTATTGCTGATAAGACATTCGACCTCGTAGCAAAAGACGAAGGCCAATTCTGGAAGCGTAGAGGGTTTTAGATTCGACCTTCTATGTTCACCTAAATAGCAAAAAGCCGAGCATCGTGTTGATGTCTCGGCTTTTTTCATTGTGCTAGATAGAAGTGACTACCCAACTAATGGATTCGATTATTGCGTTACGTAAGCCACAACAAACTCAGTGATTGCGACCATGTCTTTCACTGCAATGTACTCTTCAGTGGTGTGAACTTTCGCCATACCAGTAGAAAGGTTAACTGTTGTCAGGCCTTTTGCGTTGAAGTTGTTTGCATCGCTACCGCCGCCAGTGCGTTTAGTGTTCGCTGTGACGCCAAGCTTCTCAAACGCCGATTTGATAGAAAGAATGTGCGGATGATCGTCTGCAATAACGAATGCATCGTAAGCACGAGTTGATTCGATTTCTACTTCAGCGCCGAACTGCTTAGCACTTTCTTGGAATGTAGAGATCATATGTTCAACTTGAGCCGTTAGCTTTTCGCCGTTTAGAGAACGTGCTTCAGCCACGACTTTAAGCTCTGGCATTACGATGTTAGTTGCTTGACCACCTTCAACAATACCAACGTTTGCTGTCGTTTCTTCATCGATACGAAGTAGGTTCATCTTAGTGATAGCGTCTGCAGCAACTTGAATTGCGCTGATGCCTTCTTCTGGTGCTAAACCAGCGTGAGCAGGGCGACCTTTGATTTTAGCAACAATCTTCTGCTGGCCAGGCGCTGCGTTTACGATAGTGCCAATTGGACCGCCTGTATCAAGTACGATTGCGTGCTCAGATTGAATGTAAGACATATCGAAGTTCAAAGAGCCGAACAGACCGCCTTCTTCGAATACAGTAAATGCAATCTCGATAGTTTTGTGCTCTTGTCCTTCAGCTTTAATGCAACGAACCGCTTCCATGATAGCTGCGATACCAGACTTGTCGTCACCACCTAGAATTGTGTTGCCTTTTGAACGGATGATACCGTCTTCGATGATTGGCTCAATGCCGATGCCTGGCGTTACTGTGTCCATGTGGCAGCTGAACACTGTGCTACCTGGAAGAGTGCCATCTAGACGAGCGTAGATGTTGAAACCATTAGACACTTCTTCAGGAACCGCCAGTTTGTGAACTTCAAAACCTAGTTCACCGAGTTGCTCAGCCAAAGCTTCAGCAATCGCTTTTTCGTTACGAGATTCACTATCAATTTTCACTAGATCGCAGAAATGTTCTACAAGACGTTGTTCATTAATTTGGGTCATTGTTAATTCTCATTATGCTTCCGCTTGTTCAAAAAGAAGCCGCGGAGGTAGGAACAGGAAAATCACTATAACGCCAATGAGGTAGATGATTGTCTGAGTTAAATCAAGAAAGTTGCCTGATTATTCTAATTAATGAGAAAAACCCAATTCAGATCCACCAGTGCGCAGGATTTTAATCTGTATATCTGTCGGGTATAATGTTTGACCGCTCTTAAAAAACGTCAATAAAATTGGAATTCAATCAATAATGGCCCTGATAAATGAATAGAAACAATGTGTTAGGTTCATTCCTTTTCGTGGTGCTGATGAGTATTGTGCTGGGGCTGTATTTGCTCTATCCAACTTATGACGACGATTTAAAGCATATTCGCCCTGAAAACCCGAGTGTTTATAGTCCAGAGAAAGAGTTATCACTCTCTCAATATGGATCTGCGTTGATCGATATTCTCGATGTATCTCGTGGTGACCCTAATTTAGCTTCCCTACAACTTGAGGCTCTCCAAGCCAAGTTCCCAGACCAAGATAAAGCCATCTATCGTGCTTACGAATTGATGATTTTGTCGAACCTCGCGCAACATAAGTTGGATACCAAAGCGGTTTCCGAATACGTCAGGCAGATTAAAGCACTCGCACAACACGAACATATGGGTTGGTTAAAGGCCCAATCTCTCGTTGAATTAGCGATCGAATACATCAGTACGGGTGAGCTAGCGGAATCTGAAATCCAAATCAGAGCTGCGATAGATATCGCAGAATCGCTTCACTATGAAGAGTTGTTGATTAAGGCCTATAACACGGCTGGTGTCATCAATAACATCCGCAATGACTTTCCTGAAGCTCAATACTTTTTCCATAAAGGTTTAGACCTTGGTAAGAAGTACCCTCATCACATCTACAACAGCAAGTTAGTGTCAAATATGGCACTGCTTTATATCTATTTGGAAGACTGGCCTAAAGCGCTCAAGCTGATTAAAAGAGCCAAAAAGCTCTATTACAAGAGTGGACTACTCGAAGCGTCTACCATCGGCGTGCTGCATGTGAATGAGTCTTTTGCTTATCTGCGCAGTGGTGATTTAGTCAAAGGCCGAGAAGCATATCAAAGTGCGGCTAAGCTAAATGGCGATAACGTGAGTGAACGATACAAAATCATCCTATTAAAAGCAGAGAGTGATGTGTTGTTGGCGGAAAAGAACTTTGAGTCAGCACGACAAGTCGCAAACTTGTGTCTTAGATACCCAGGCGTGGACAAATACACACTTCAATTGGGGCAGTGTTACCTAAATAGAGCCTTAGCGAACATTGGTTTGAACCGAGATAATTTTGTTTTTGCTGATCTAAAGCGATCGTCTGCAATGTTCGATGTTGTGGGGACTCGCAGCTGGAAGGTCCTCGGCTTAAGAACACTTGCTGAATACTATGATTCGAGAGGCGACAGCGAGAACGCACTTCGTTACTTCAAACTCTATTACAAGGGCAACAAAGCGCTGCTATTTGATAAGCGCCAGAGTGATATCTTTTTACTAGAGCAAGATTTCGCTACGGCATCATTAGCTCAAGAAAACGAACTGCTTAACGCAGAAAAAGAGTTGGGTGAGCTGACATTAGATAAGCAGCAATTACGGAATCGAATCGTCGTCGCTTTGGGTATCATGGTGATGATAAGCGCCACGTTACTATTGATAAGGTTACGCTCGATCCAGAAGACCAACAAAGAACTACTTAAGCAATCAACAAGATGCGAACTGACAGGCTTATACAATAGGCGTTACTTAGAGCAACGGTTAACTCAGCCGATGCCACATCATTTGTCGTCGTTTGGGTATACGCTCGCTATTCTAGATTTAGACCGCTTCAAACAAGTTAATGACACTTATGGGCATGATATTGGTGACCAAGTGCTGGTGGAAGTCGCTAAGCGTTTAGAGAAAATCTTATCAACAAACGATGTAGTGGCAAGATGGGGTGGGGAAGAGTTTGTTTTGTTGCTGGCTGGGAATCAAGATCCTAATAAAGAGCTTAAGCTTATAAGGCAAGCGATCGCTGACCGAGCGATTGAAACGCATTCTGGCCCATTAGAATTAACCACATCGATTGGTGCGACGACTCATCTAACGGAGCAACAGTTGAATAGCCGTACCTATAAGAAACACTTGAAATCGGCAGACGATGCTTTGTATCAAGCTAAGCAGTCAGGGCGCAATAAAGTCGTTATCATTTGAGTTCCTAAACTTAGTTAATCCCCTGCAATCAAGAAACCTGAACTTCAATAACTAAGCGAATAAGAGTGCTTATCTGAACTAATACGGCTATTTACTCTTATTCGCTTAATTCATACTGTGATTTGGCTTGGTGGGTTACTTAGCGACACCTTGAAGCATTTCAACCAATTCGCCTTCTGTCGCTGGTTCGCTAGCGAGTTCAATCACAGCCGAAGCTCCTCCCTTTAACATGTAGGCTTGGGTTCCGCAGTGGTCATAGTGGAACCATTTACCATCTACACATACGTCGGTATAACATCTTGGGTCTTGTTTAAGTTCCATATCAATTTCCTTATTAACATTTGCCTAACGTTTTTCAGACTAGTTGATCACAAATCTAGGTAAATTGATCTAAATCAATCTAGAGTGTAATTGATGATTTAATTATCAAAATAAGAGAGGTGTGTCTAGCGAAGGAGCGACCTCTCGTTGGGCACTGCGCTCAAAGGTCGTGATTCTGGTTGGCAACTCTCGCTCTTTTGCTTGCCAGGTGATGCTTTTCTACATACGCTAGCTACTTTCTTAATCCCTATACAGACTTGATTGTGTTGGAAAATGACTAATATCTTTATCGTTGTAATTGTTCTGGTTGTGTTCTTTTACTTTATTCAAAAGTATGTGGTGAAACACGATGACACCAAAGACCACGCTTATCAGAAGAAAGGCGCGTTAATGTCGGCGCAACAGGCGACATTCTATAATGCGCTAAAATCAGCTGTGGGCAACCATGGGGAAGTGTTTGCTAAAGTCAGCATGTCGAACGTACTTGTTCCTGCTAAGACGAACAATAAGAAGAATTGGTTTATCGCCAACAACAAGATCTCACGTAGTTACTTCGACTTTGTTGTTTGCGACCCGCGAACGCTAGAGCCCCGCGTTATTATCGAACTTGATAACGGCAAAGAGCTCAATAAAGGGAAAGTCGATCGCGAAAAGCTACTAATTCACGTGTGTAAATCGGCAGGTTTACCTCTGATTGGTGCATCTATTAAACACAGCTACCAAGTGAGCCGTTTGAAGAGGTTACTGGCAGCACACATCGATTTAATCGAGCCATCAAAAGAAGTGCGATTTTGTAAGAAGTGTGGTAGCCCAATGATCATCAAACTGGCAAGCCAAGGCGATTACAAAGGCCGACGCTTCTTCACTTGTAGCCGCCAGCCAAACTGCACCTATACCGAAAACTACAACGTTGTATTCGATGTTGAAGAATAGTTGGTATCGATAGTAATGCATCCGGTTGGACTCCATTCAATCGCTTAGATACGAATAAGTTATACAAACTAAAAAGCCGAGCATTGATTATGCTCGGCTTTACTAATATTAAGTGGATTGGTTTAGACTAAAACGCGTAACGCATACCGAGCTGTAGCTCATCTTCGTCGTTATCGCCTTGCCCACCTTCGCCCTCGTCTAACATGTTAAACTTATAACTACCAAAGAAGGCCACATCGCCAATATAACGTGCGTATTCTAGACCGATAAAGTTAATGTCGTAATCTGCAATATCGTCAGCTTCAAAGTAGCTGTAGGTCAGGTTGACGGTGTTGGCACCAAACGAGTATCCCAAGTAAGCATCGGCAGAATCGTAGTCTGAATCTTTTACGCCTAGACCTGAAATACTACCAAATTGATAGAGTGCGGCGAACCAAACCCCCTGATCGTTGGTGTACTTAACCGCACCAATATAGGCATCAGAAGTTTCTGTATCTGTCCCAACGCCATAGGTTTCATCACTTGACGCATAACCGACGCCAATATCTAACCCAATCGAAGTGCTGCCGGCGACAACTGCACCGAAGCCGTCACTTTGTGCTGATTCACTATCTGAATTGAAATTGCCATCAATTTGAAAGGTGATGTTGTCGCTTGTCAGTTCATAACGTAAAACATTTTTTGCTCGATCAGCAGTCGACACCGTGTATTCATTGATATAGCCGCTGAAGGTTTCAGCCATATCCGTCCAATCGGTTAAGTAGGTAACGGCATTATTTTGGTGGCCATAATAGACGTTACCGTGATTGGTTTGAACACCCGTATATAAGAATCGAGTGTTAATGCCGATATCATCTGATGCGCCATCTTCAGACTCTGTTAGTTCGAATTCATATTTCCCAAAAAAGGAAATATCGTCCGACGCTTTTTGTGTGCCATCGACACTTAAGCGGACACGTGATCTATCACTATAGGTGCTACTATTACCAGCACTTTTATTCGCATCAGAGAAATTCCCTCGAACTTCTGCGCGGCCGCCGATATTGAATACTGTTTCATCTGTCTCATAAATGGTCGCTGCCGATACGGCAGATGTCGATAGTATGCTCACCACTGCAATGGCGATATGTGATTTTTTCATAATTTATTCCCTATTTTTCACACTTGTATTTATCGTAAACCATAAATTCACGTATAGCATTGAATTTAGATTATTGATTCCTACAGATTATGAATATAGGCGCGCTTTACCATTATGCAAATTTCATTATGTATTACTGTGCTGTATGTATTCAAAATAGCTATGATGTGTGGGGTTGGGTTTTGAATTGCTTATAGATTGTTGCTCTTGAGGGAGATTAATTGTAGCTGATGTTTTTCGACTATAGAGTGCTATCGTATTTATGTATGTTGGTAATAACCCGGCCACTTTATATGAAAAATCCGAATTTAGTCATTGCGGCCTAGTAATTCGATGACGACGATTACAAAATCGTGGTGATTTTTATGAATGATGTATTTCAGTGAGTTACAAAGCCTCTGCGTGCCTTTCACTTATAATGATCAAAATACTACGGTAACCCAATGGGCAAGCAAAATTTTTGACACTAAATATAGGCATTGATCTATACCTGTATGGTTACTGTAAAGGCCAAGAAAAACGGTATAGACAACAAAAATCCCAAATTGAACACATTAGGTTAGTTAATTGGTTGTCATCAAGGATTAGAATTTTTTCTAACTAAACTTTGTTTTTCAGCGGTTTGACGATAATCTGGGTGTAAAATCGACATGTTGTTATGTCTTTGATTGCAAAGTGAGCAAACGAATCGCAAGATGCCAGTTAATACTTGCACCATCTGTTTATCATAGATATCATCGTTGGCGTTCTAAGGGAATGCGTCCGTAGCTCAGTTGGTTAGAGTACCGCCTTGACATGGCGGGGGTCGGTGATTCGAGTTCACTCGGACGCACCATTCCTTATTTGTTTTTATTGCATAACTATTGAGTTTGTCACAATGGTAGTAATAAGAAATTAGAACATCGCCCGCTTAGCTCAGTTGGTTAGAGTACTTGCATGACATGCAAGGTGTCACTGGTTCGAGTCCAGTAGCGGGCACCACATTATACGAAAGAGCCCACCTAGTGTGGGCTTTTTTGTGCCTGTAATTCCTTGTTTTATCAGGCTCTTAGCCATTTTTTGGTCCCAAGAGGTCCCGTGATGTGTTGTAAAATCCACCGTTTAAAGTAATCTCTGAAGTAGTCTTTTAAGATCTAAGCAATTTCGAGGTTACTTCAGGGGGTTACGATGGCGAAAAAAGTACAGCCTTTAACGGCAACTCAAATCAAACAAGCAAAGCCTAAAGAGAAAGAATATAATTTAGGTGACGGTGATGGATTATCATTGAAGATTAAGCCTATAGGAACAAAACTATGGCGTTTCTCTTACTATCATCCCATTTCACGAAAGCGCTTGAACCTAGCCTTAGGTAAGTACCCTGACGTCTCACTAGCCAAAGCAAGAACCAAAGCGATTGAGGCAAGAGAACTACTCGCTGATGGTATTGACCCGAAAGAGCACCGTGATACGACTCTCAGAGAAAAACAGTTAGAATTGGCGAATACGTTACAGTCGGTATTTGATGACTGGATTGAAGTGAAAAGAACAAGCGTCAAAGAGCAAACGGCTAAGAAGCTAAAGCAACGAATTGAGAAGTACCTCTTACCTGATCTTGGTAAGTTCCCCCTTGGTGACATTACGGCACCACAAGCGATAAAAACAATTAAACCCATTGCGAATCAAGGTAAATTAGAAACAGTAGGGCGTTTGTGTCGTAACCTCAATGAGATAATGACCTTTGCAGTCAACACGGGTGTGATTGAACACAACAAGCTTGCTGGCATTGGTAAAGCATTTGAGACTGCTAAGGTAACCAACCAAGCTTCGTTAGCCCCTGATGAGCTTCCAGAGCTTCTCAAAACAATCAACTACGCATCCATTAAACCCATCACTCGCTGCTTGCTAGAATGGCAACTTCATACCATGACAAGACCGACTGAAACGGCTGGGGCACGTTGGGATGAAATTGACAGAGAAAAGATGCTTTGGGTCATTCCTGCTGAACGAATGAAAAAGGGAAGAGTTCATACTGTTCCTTTAACAAAACAAACTTTAGACCTATTAGAGACGATTGATTTCATCACGGGTGAGAGTGAATACCTTTTCCCTGCTGACAAAAGTAACAAAAATCACATCAACAAAGAGACAGCAAATAAAGCATTGGTACGAATGGGCATGAAGGGTAGGCAAACTTCTCACGGTTTGCGCGCATTAGCCAGTACCACCTTAAATGAGCAAAACTTCGATCCAGATATTATAGAAGCCGCACTTTCTCATGTGGATAGAGACAAGGTAAGAAGCGCATATAACCGCACTGATTACCTTGAACACCGTAAAGTTCTCATGGCGTGGTGGAGTGATCATATCGAAGAAGCTGCTTCGGGGAGCTTGTCGATGAGTGGTAAAAAGAGCCTGAAGGTTGTGAGTTAATAGGTACATGTAATTTGATTTCAGTAAACTCATGTTACACTGTAACACACGTTCTTCACTGAATTTAGAAGTCGGGCAGGGATTGGCATAGGGTACGGTTTTTCTATGGTGCATATAACCTAAATAATTTCAGACATATGTCATTTAAGTGAAATCCACTCACTTGTAAGGTGTCAATATGCCAAACGTAACCACTCGCTTAATTCGTCTCAATGAAGTACTAGTAATGACTGGCTTATCAAGGTCGGGAATGTATCGCTCTATAGAAAAACAGCAGTTTCCATCACAGGTGCCAATTGGAGATAGGGCCGTCGCATGGGTAGAAAGTGAGGTTCAAGACTGGGTCCGCCAAAGAGTGCTAAACAGGTAAAATTAAATATTGGAGAGCTTTATAGCTCTCCAAGCATGCTATAGAAGCTTAGAGAATTGTGTGGCTTTATTTTTTTTATCTTCTTCAATGCTTCTCATTAATTCTTCAGATTTACTAGCAAACTGATTGGTCATCAAAGTGATTACCTGGTTGATGGGCATGTCAAATTGTTTGGAAAGCTGATGAAGCTGGATTGATACCGTTTCGTCAACAACGATATTTAAGGTTTTTTTGTTTTCCCTTGTGGTTTTTTCCCTATATTTCTTCTGCGACCATGCTCTTTTGAAGTTCATCATGATCAGTTTTTTTTCAGCGTTGCTAATATCTAGTGAATGAAAAATAGCCGGAACGACTTTAGTGTGACTTTCATTGATGTTCATTACGTTTGGCAATTTAGCAACGATGCTCTTTACTGAGGATATTTTGGGAAAATAGTCAACTACCCACGCCACCTGGTCATTATTTTTATCATCAAGCCAGTTAAATTTAAACACTTCTGATGAGCTGTAGTACTCGTCAATTATACTATTGATTAACTCTCTTTTTTTCTCGATTTGTATTTGTGATGAGATAAATGCATTGATGAGGTAATTCAGCATCGAATTAATGTCGGTGATAGTGTTTGGCGGTGTTTCTGGTAAATGTTGAATGAGGTTATTTGTCACAATTTTTGTAAATATGTAGATTATAAGTCGAGTGTCTTTTGTGGTTGAAAACCGCATATCGCTCAATGAAAGTACATCATAGGAGATCGTTCTGACTTTTGACTCTGGTGTATTGTGTAACCCGCCTAGCATGTCCGATGCATTCTTGAAGTACCCCACTATTTCTGATTTATACCTTTCCGAAGTTAATTTTGGGCTCGATTGGAAATTAAAGTCAACGCTTTGCTTGTGATTTAGATGTTGGGAAATTCCCGCAAGTTGATATATGTCATATTGTTCAAGGAACTCAAAGCACATTACTTTTTCTGGCGGATTATCAAATCTTGGCATAGTGATTACTTAGTAGTATTTTTGTGTGATTGCTGGGTGATTTATAAGCTATTTTCTGATTGTTTTACAGTGTTTTTTGATTGTATATAGAGCTAGTTCAAAGTGTTTCATTCACGACTGTACCTAGGTTTATGCACGACGTAGCCTCTTGAGGGGGAGTTAGATAACTTCAGAGTTATCAGTTTTGCACTGATTGGCCGGTAACTTACACCACTACGCTCATCTGAAATGTTTTGCCAGGTCTAGCTTTGAGGTGGGTAAGGAACAAGTCTTTCCTTATCCAAAGTTGAGATTGGGGATTGCGGTTATGGTTAATATACCTCCATGGTGGGGTGAAATTATTTTTAACAATCATCCACCTTTCTATACCGAATTAACCAGAGGTATAGAAAATGAAAACACTAAAAAAGAAAGTCACTCATAATGATGAGTTCAATGGCCTACCTGTTTTGAAACAGAAAGAAGGCCTGTTAGTTGATTATCTACAAAGGATTTATGACACGCTGGATTTAGCTTTGGATGATCATCCTAGAACGATGGCGGTAAGAGTTGATTTGCGATTACCGCTTTTAATGGTGATGGAAGAATCAAATTTGATGAAAAACTTCATTGCTTCGTTGGATGCGCAAATACAGGCTGATTTAAGAAGGAAAGAAAGAGCAGGGAAACCGAAACGGAAATGTCGATTAAGATATGTATGGGTGAAGGAAAAAGATAAAGCGTTACATCATCACTATCACCTTGTTCTGCTGTTTAACAAGGATGTATATAACAGCCTGGGGTCATTCTCTAACCGAAACAACCTATCTCACAAAATTAAAACGGCATGGTGTCGGGCATTAGATACTGATCTTGATGATGGTGGTCGTTTAGTGCACTTTCCTGACAATTGTGTATACCACATCGATGTAAATAGCCTTAGGTCTTCTTCTGTTCTTGACGAGCTATTTCGTCGTCTCAGTTACTTTGCCAAAGTACGCACCAAGCAATTTGGTACTGGAAACAGAAATTTTGGTTGCTCAATAAAATAAAAAAAGAGAGGGGATACATCCCCTCTCGACTCGTTATGATTAGTTAGCAGGCACTATGGGCAGTTCTTCACACCCCCCCATATGAGCCACGTCCACTAAAGTATCTAGAGAGTCACCACACTGCGTTTGGTGAGTGCCGTTAGGGTAAGTGGTACGTACAATCCAGATACCTTTGCTATTCACGTCTGTGATGACATTTTTCTCAGCTGTACTTACAACTGATGTACGTGTCCAACGTGATGCATCGTAAGATTCAGTTGAGTCCAGTGAGTAGTTCCAAGTTGAGAACTGGTCCAGCACTGTTGGGTCTGTGATGTTAGAGTACAAACCATCGTTGATTAGGTCATTGATAACAGCATCGTCACCAAAGTCAAAACCCCACATACCAGCTTGTAGTAACACATTGCCGTCTTTCAATTCACGAATGACGTTAGCGTAAGGTACGCTAGAAGAGTACACGAGTGTATCTGCACATGCAGTATGGTCGTCAACTAGAACAGAAGCGGATACAGAGAATGTAACAGTGTCGTTGCCGTAGTTTTTTGAGTTCTGTACGTAATCATTAGTTAAACCACAACCGTATTTGCTGATTTCTGGTAGGTAGTCGATTAGGTCATCAGTGTATTTTTGCACTGCGCCTTCTTCGGCTTTGATTTTGTTACGGTAAACGATGAGGCGGCCTACAGTTTCTAAGTCAACAGAAACTTCAAATACACGTAGAGAATGTGTGTCGGCATCAAACACGCGTTCTTCACGATACCACTTAGTGAAATTCCCTGCGTCGTCTTTCTCAACGTAGTACTCAACTGTAGCTTTCCAAGCGTTAGGGTTCGCATCGACTAGAGCTGAAGTTTCAGCATAGCCTTTTGCTAGACCGCTGGTTAGAAGCTGGGCTAGTTGATGCTGCTCGGTGTTACCAGAAGCGATGAAGTCTGCGTATAGCTCGTTAGCAGGAATGTTGTAGCGGTTACCCAACTCGTATTCCTTCTCGGCGACTAGACGTACAACTTTGTTTTGCGCTTCAGTATTCGCAGCCAACTCTTTACAGTTGCTTACGCCACTTTGTAATAGGTCTGTTTCAACAGCTGACCAAATCACTGTAGTGAATGGAGTAGTAGCAAATACATCTTCGCCTACGTTGTCAGATGAGAATGAGGGCGGAAAGGTTAAGCTATAAGGTTTATTAACTAACCCATAATCGCTATCGTATGCACCAGTAGGCACATTGACGATAATTGGTGAGTACTCTTTACAAATTAAGTCATCTTCTTCAATAGCAAAATCGAAACGACCGTTCTGATCTGTGGTAGAGCTAGGTTCATTATCGTCTTGTACACCATTGAAGTTGTAATCTAGGAACGCAGTAGCACCCTCGACATAGCCATCGATAGCCACACCTGCGATTTGAGCAGACGGAGTACCTGGATTAGTACCGCCACCCCCTCCGCACGCTGTCAGAGCTAAAGCGATAGAGCTGACAAGAGTTGTCCTCAATAACATTGTATTTTTCATAATCCTTCCTTGTGTGGTTAGTTGAACATGTTGGTCTTGATCTTGAGTGTTGAGTTTTATTTAGAGGTAATGGCCTCAGATAGTAAAAACCCTTCAGGGTAGGTGAACTCGAACGTACTGACGTGGATGTCTTGAATTTGGTTGAGTGGGGCTGAGCAAATACGCTTTTTGAATTGGTAGATCAATTGAAGGCAATCATTCTCTAATACCAACCCAAGTGGACAAACGTATTGAAGCACTTGTTCGTTACGTAGATAGAGCCGAGCTTCGCGTTGGTGATAGATGGATAGACAAAGTTTGTCAAAAAGAGCCTCGTTATAATCATCTTTGTTACCAAGCCGTTTATGCCGAACATGAGTACGTGAGGTTTGGTGATGATTCGCTGACAGTAACGGAGCAAAACAGTCCTTAACACTTGAACGACAACTTTCAGGAAGCATCGATCTTAAGCTCTCAAAAGCGAGTTCAATAAGTAGAGACTCGCTAGGGCCAATAGCATATTGAGAATGAGCTCGTCGATGGTAGCTATAAGGGAGGCTTCTATCGTCTTTTTCCACATCTAGATAAGTCGTCAAGATGTTCAAGCAGCGTTGTACAGTGCGTTTAGAGCGTTCAATGCCCGTATTTGTTAGTCGTTGATGAACTTCGTTCGCCGTGATCTTTCGTTGAGTAGGGATGAGAGAGTAAACTTCAAACACCAACTCAATATGTTCGATGCGTTGCTTGTTGGGTTTAGAGGGCATGGGACCACCAAAATTGAAACGTGATCAATCGCCTCAACACTTTTGAGTGATGAGTTTAAGAATCAAGTTGATTAGGGATCGGCTGGTGGCCACACAGCCTGATACGATTACTTCTTGTAGTTAATGACGAGTTTGTCTGCGAAAGGGTATTTAGCTATTTCATAGTCTGGGTTTCTTGTGGCTAAATTATGCGCCGATATTGCGGCTGCTGAAGCTAGGCCAAAAATGACAGCGGGGCCGGAAGCCAAGGTGGCAGCCATCGTTGTAGAGCGACCTGCTGTGTATATTCGACATGATAGATTTTGAGCCTCTATAAGCCGCTCAATCTTTTTCACCGTCTGAGAGAAGTTTTTTACCCGAGTTAAGGTGAACGACTCTTTTCGTTGGATTAAAGCGATGAGCTCTTCATCATTGGTATGATGCAGTACATTACTTGTGGTCATTGTGAATCCTTAGTTGGGTGTCTATGAACCATCACTGATGGCATTAGAATAAGGATGGGTGAGACAAATAACGTCTCACTCAAATGGCGGATAATGATTATGTGAAATGGGCTGTATATTTGAATTTAAATGACCTCGGGAAAGGCCATTATTTATCCTTTGCTGCTTCTAGAATTTCACTTAGTAGGTAACCTCTATTCATCAACTCAATAGTGGCTAAGAGCCGTTTTAGGTGAGCCGAAGAAAGGCGTTGAACGAATTCAAACAGTTCGTGATCTGAGCTTTGCTCTACCTCCTTTTTAAAGTGCTGATACTGTTCATTAAGGTAATGACAACTCGCGAGAGCGACTCTGATGAGCGCTTTTGTGAGCTGCTCTTTTAATGGGGAGATATTGGGCATGATTGGTATCACTTATCGGTAATGTAGTGATAAGTCGTGGGGTGGGAGTCAATGATGAAAAGTCATTCAGGCCTTGCTACATATAGGGTTAGCTCTCTCCGAAGCACGACTTTTGATGGCTGTAGTGGTCCGGTGCCTTTGTATCGTGACATAGACCCGGACGGGTTGTTCTCTCATTACGAAGTGATAGATATAGAGTCAAACGCTTCCATATCGATGTAGTTTAAGAAGTTATCCTGCCAAAGCTCGAACATCTCTACAGCGGAATAGTTGCCCTTGATTGGGCTCCATCCCCCGAACTCTGTAAAGAACGCTTGGTCTCGAAAATCAAAGTCTAGACATCGCGCCAATTCTGGATACACATTCCCAACGTAAGCAAAATCAGTGATGTATTCGACATTCCATAGACCACTGGAGATCTGTGTCATCGCGATTTCAACAGGGTGAAATCCACCAGCTTCTGAGCTGTATGAACTATCTCGAAAGTTGAACGTCAGGTAAGTACTTTGGGCTATTGACTCACACTGGGTTAATTGTTGTTGAAAATGGTTGTTTAACAGTGCGTGAAGTTTGTCAGACACAGGTAAACTTGATGGGTGAAAGAGCAGAGTAGACATATTGATGCCTCCTTGAATTTAGATGAAAGAGTGTGGTGAGTGGTTAGCCTTAGCGGACTTGAGTGAGTTGTATGTCATCGAAGACATGCTGAGTTAAATGCTCATGGAAAGCGCACATCCAGGCTTGGAACACTTTTGTTGTGATTGGATGGCTCAGGCTCGCTGCCCCCGCATCTGGTTGATAGCACCAGTGATTAAGTAGGTGGAAATAGAGATACACATCGAGCGAGTCGGTGGTTTCATCTTGATAAGTGAAATTGGCCACAAAAACC
This sequence comes from Vibrio sp. 10N.222.52.B7, assembly GCF_041474275.1. Taxonomy (NCBI): domain Bacteria; kingdom Pseudomonadati; phylum Pseudomonadota; class Gammaproteobacteria; order Vibrionales; family Vibrionaceae; genus Vibrio; species Vibrio sp. 10N.222.52.B7. The sequence continues at coordinate 108,624 of NZ_JBFRTU010000068.1, forward strand.
AAATTCCAATGAGAGCGTGAATTCTCCCGCTTTAACTGAATCTCTACAGGGGCGACCCCTTCCTTTGTTTTGTAGTAGCTTGTATTTCGGCAGTTGAGTGCAATGCGTGTCGTGTCTTTAGGGATCGAGTAGCGAGCGATGGTTTGCTCTAACTGCTGGTGGAGTTTGCTATTGAGGGTGATGTCACCATAGTGTTTCTCAATCATAACCAGCCCCTTTCCGCAAACGACGTGCATTGTTCCCCAACAACAATATGATCCAGAACTCGAACATCAATGAGCGCTAAAGCATCTTGCAATCTCGTCGTGATGCGCCTGTCTGCTTGGGACGGCTCAGGATCGCCTGATGGATGGTTGTGAGCAAAGATAACCGCCGCCGCATTGGCTTTAAGAGCAGTCTTTACTACCTCCCTTGGATAGACGCTTGCCGCATCAATAGTCCCTTGAAACAACTCCTCAAACTCAATTAATCGGTGTTGGTTATCTAGCAACATGACGGCGAACACTTCGCGTTCACTGCCGCCTATCTTAAATCGCAAATAGTCTCGGGTAGCTTGTGGATTGGTAAATACATCGCCTCGTACATAACGATCTTCTAGTATCTCAGCGGCTTTTTCTAGAACACGATGTTCATGCTCTTGCTGCGAGAGTAGTGGTGGTGAAAGTGTTCTCATTTTGGTTCTCCTTTAATCAGGCTTTAGGTCATTCACTTTAATGACATATACCTCAAAAAGGTTTGAATCAGAGTAAGCCGAGCCAGCCTCATTTTTTTTAACACTATCTCCTTATCCCATGAGGACCACAGGCATAGGAGAACGTCCCATGAGATTTTTAAAGCTAAAAGAAGTGATTGAGAAAACCGCATTAAGTCGCTCGGCGATATACAGAAAAATGGACGAAGGTAATTTTCCTGTATCGGTAAGCTTGGGAGATAGGGCGGTCGCTTGGGTAGAAGAAGAGGTGAATAACTGGATGGAAATGCGCTTGGCTCAAAGACCAAGCCATTAAGACTGAATCAACGCTACGACAAAAAATTAAGGCTTTACCAAAATGGTGGGCCAAAACTTAAAAAGAGGAACAAAATTATGAATGAAGAAAACTGTGCAATCTACATTGCTATCGCGACTTCGAAAGACAATACATCAAACCTACAAGGTGGGATTGGTATCAGTGTTTATAACTACGATGGGCAGTTAGTTGACGAAAATAATCTATTAGTCGGTGAGATTGCCGATAGTGCTGAGTTAGAGCTTATCGCATTGATAGAAGCTATAGCTTATGCCAGAGATGGAGACTGCCTGTATTCGAGTAGTGAATATTGTGTGAAAGGGTTCAATGAATGGTTAGATAACTGGAAAGCAAAGGGGTGGCGAAAATCTGATAAGAAGCCAGTAGCTAACCGTCATTTATGGCAACAAGTTGATACGTTGAGATCAAGTAAGTTTGTTGAAGTAAGGCGTGCGCATAAGGTCGGAGATTTTGAACAGATGGGGAGAGCGGGGGATATGGCTAGGGAAGCACTTTGAGTGTTCGGTCACACGGGGTGAAAAGGTGTTGAATATGAAGTCTGGGTTAGGAAGTGCTTAAGCTGACCTACCCCAGCACAATTATAAGATTGCAGTAATTGAACGTGTTGTGTTGGCTATGAAGAGCCCAATGTTTGCCAACGTACTGATAAAGCTTGATATCTAACTTTCTTCGCAAAAACATAAAAGATGTGAATTTCTCCAGGAAAAATTAGCGGAATATGAACACGTACACACTAAATTAGGTAGAATGCTTAGTTATACAGTATTGAGTCTGAGTAACAGCGTAAGCTATCCTGGTTATCACCTGTACTTCTGTCTACCTAATATTTTCATGGGGTTATAAAACTTGATTGATTTACGAACCGCACTTAGTGTGATGTCAAAATCGTCGCCATATGCAGTCTCTACAGAGCGAGACGCAACAATATCAACTGACTTAGATGCGGTAAAAAAGTATCTATATGTACAAACGGATATAGAGGCTGACTTTGTTAAACAATTGAAAGGACTATCCTCAACCGATAAGAAAATCATTTTTTTATGTGGTAGTAGTGGTGATGGCAAATCCGAAATACTAACAAAGTATAAGAAAGAGTATCAAAATAGAGCTGACTTCCATCTCGATGCAACCCACAGTTTTCGTCCGAGTGATTCGGCTATTGAAACGCTGAATGAATTGTTTACTGAGTTTAACGCTACACCGAAGCCGCTAGTTGTAGGCATCAATACAGGTATGTTGGGTAACTATGCTGAAGAAGGCACGGTGACCGAAGTAACATCATCAATCAAAGCTTTTTTAGAGAAACAGCCGACCTCAGAAAATCATATCTTTTTAGATTTTGAAGACTATCCTAAATTTACGTTAGAAATTGACGGTCATACTTCTAAGTTTGCAAAAGAGCTGCTTCAGAAAATTACTGAAAAAGATGAAAATCTAATTCGCCAATACTTTGATGTTGAAATGCACAAACAAAGCCCGGATAAAAAGCTTTGTGCAAACTATCAATTACTAGGGCGTGAAGAAGTTCAAGATGTCATTGTCGATCTATTGTTCAAAGCGCGTTTAATGAAAGATCAATTCTTAACAGCGCGAGCATTATTGGATTTCATTTTTCATCTGCTTGCTGGGCCTGGCTATTTGTTTGATAACCTATTCAAAAAAGGTGAAAACGAGCTGACCAATATTATTTCAGACTTTGACCCATCGATTCAACGTACACAAAAAATCGACAAATTTATTTTGTCTCACTCATTGCAGCTACCAGACGTTAACTTTGACGATTATAAAACCGCATTGACTGCTTTTGGTATACGAAGGGGACTAAATGCCGAGTCCTACTTGCGATTGTTTTATATTCTAAGGAAGTCGGACTATGGGAATGAATACCATAAGCAGTTTTCGAATGATTTTGATGAGCACCTAATAGATAATTATTCAGAAGTTTGGCAGTTGCATACTGCTTTTGATAGCTCACCAGAACAAAAAGAAAAACTGCGTTATTTTTATCGCCAAACAGCAATTACAGCTATCCATAAATATAACAATCGAAATGCACCTAAATTGGCGAAAGGGGAGTTTTTCATTTCTGAGCATAATGGTTATTTTTTAGCATCATCCCTAGAGTTAAAGGCTGACGTTAAAGCGATTAAAAATGACCACAAAAAAAATACTGCCTATTTCACTGCTTATTTTCGAGTTGGGGATAAAACCTTATCGTTGATGGTCAATATCAATTTGTTGAACTTAATGCAACGTATCGTTTCCGGTTATCGCCCTAACAAACATGATAAGAATACTGTCGTGTTACTGGATGAGTTGGTTGATGAAATTGCGGACATCGCAAATAGTGCAGATACCCTATATATCGTTGGGAAAGGTAACAAGCAATACAAAATAACCAACGTAGATAATGAAGATTTTGAGGTGAGTGGACTATGAGTTTAATGCTAAGAGCTGACTTGCCCCAGTCTAAAGATGGGGTGAAAAATAACACTTTAACTACCTACTTCCCAATTAACACAAAGGATAGAAAAGATATCTTTAATTGGGACAGTGTATTAGGTTATGTGGTTAAAACATCATATCGAAAAGAATTGCACCTAGAAAAATTAACTGATGATGAAAAGTTAGCGATTAAAGAGGGTGAAACAACTGAATCAGAAATAGCGCTCACAACATTTAAGTTGAGCTGCGAGCGTAGTTTTAAAACAAAGTTAGATGAAAGTGATTTCTGGCCCATCCTAGAAAAAATGTACTTTGAAAATGACCAGCTTTTTAAAATATCGCCTGAGTTTTTATTGTTTAAGACTATTAAGCAGAAAGGCAGTGCAAGGGATGCAAGCTTAGGTGGAATGTTTTCTAATTTATTGCAAAACTTCTTCTTTAATGAAAAACCAAACAATCAATTTAACTTCTTAGAGGAGCAGCTGTACTCAGAACTATTGAAGTTAATGAAGCCAAGCAATAAAGAGAAAGATGGAGTTTTGACTTTTTCTGAACCGAGTGAAGCGCCATATCTACCATTTATAGCAAAGCAACTACAGCAAGATCTTCGTTTTCTAGGCAAAAGACCAAAATACCTATTATCAATCTTCAAAGAGTTTTTACACCTTTACGCACATCTTTATACGGCGCAGCTAGCGCTTAATTTAAAAAGGTGGCAGAAGGGGGAGCCGGTAGCGCAACTATGTTATTACATATTAGACAGCGAAAAAGCCAGTGATGAGCGTTATCTGATAAAAGACTATGGCTTTAAACAATTGTCAAAGTCGTTGTGGAATATCTTTCCGTACCTCTCAATGAATGAAAGCCTGCAATCTAAAAAGATTGATAATGCAGTGAACACCATTCAGCCATTATGGGCCTTAGCTGAAAATCTCCAGCAAACTCCTAGCTCCGCTACTTTACTGAAAAACTATGCACAGGCATTTAAAGAGAGTCGAGATTTACACCTCGACTTGAGTGACAGTGAAAACCCACATGATGTGCTAGCAGATTTACTTCAGTTGAGCAGAATGCAGTTTGGTTCAAAAGAAACGCGTCATGAGATTAATAAGCTTTACGTCAAAGCAACAGAATCTGAGTTTTGTAGCCATTTTGCACAATCCCGTGGCCGTGCTGGTCGCGTATTAGTATTTAATCAGGACTATCTATTGTTATTAACCAACTTAGCCATTGGTGAGCAAGATAAACTTCGTTTCCACGAGTTAATCAAAGCCTTTGAATCAAGAGGTGTATTTTTCGATAAACAGAGCCAACAAGCCTTAATTAAATTCTTTGAACGTATTGGTAATGTTGAACGTATGAGCGATAGTGGAGATGCAGTCTATGTTAGAAAAACAATTTGAGAACTTTTTAACTGAGCAGTTTTTAAAGTTAAACGAGACAAAACTGCAGCATGGTTACCGTTATCAGTTCCAATCGCCGGATAACAAGAATAGCCAGCGTTTATACAATGCGTTTATCCGAAAATGTGATGATCAATTAACGGTCAAAAACACTACCATCAGAGCATTGAAGTGTGGTCATACCAAGCTTTTACCTGTACTACACAGTGAAAATGACATTGGTTATTCTGAGAACTTTATCTCACATTTACGTGATGAAGTGGCTGGACAGCAAGGTGATTTTAAAGGTTGTGCATTGTTAGTTATTCATAACAGCATGCTAGACACACTAATCAACTCTGCTGAAGATATCGCTCAAGACAATAGTGTTTGGCACCCAGAAAAAATCAAAGATGCTTTAAAAAGTCTAATCGATCCCAACGCAAAAGACCGCAAAGTTTCTGAATGTTTGCTAGATCACCGTTTTTCACAAATAGTGGATGATGGTGCAACCATGTTTGGCTTTGAGGAGCTTTACACAGCGATCTTAGATGGGGATTTGAAGTTTCATGAGCTTGGTTTGTTAGATGACCCTGAAATATTGAATTGGAGTGGTAAACCAGAGCAGATTAACAACCGTTTAGAAGAAAATAAAAAGCTATTTGATCGTATCAATACAGTAACTGAACGTTTTTCAACAGAGCTTGAAGAGAAGTTTGCGGAGAATGATTTTAGTGAAAAGTTTGTTGCTAAACATTTTAACGATGAAAATTTGGAAAGTTGGAAAACAAAGCTTACTTTTGCTGATTGTTTAAATGAGAAAAAAAATAACGTAAGCAATGTCCTTGAGCTCGAGTCGATTGATTCTCAGCAAATAGATAGGCTAGCTAAGAAAAGTAAATCAGATAGTAAAGCAGGGAAACGTGAACAACATATCATATTGCCGTTGCAACAGGGCCTGCAGAGCTTTGATCTGTCACTTACCTTTTTAGGTGGTAAAGTCGAGAAAAATCAACTTACTCTACAGCATAACAAAGATCCAAGCATTGAGATCCAGCAGCCTAATAATAGTGGTGGAAAACGTAGTAAGGTTACTGTTACGGGGGCATTTACAGGTGAGCCAACGTATTTTAGTTTGGTCTTAAAAAGAGATAAAACAGCAGAGTGTTATAAATTTCGTGTTTTGGTCTTAACAGCAGATAGTTTTTACTTACCTTCGTTTGAAAATATCTTCCTAATTGAACCAAATAAAAAACGTATAACGCTACAAACAGAAGATAACAGCTTTGTAATTGCAGAGCAGGGCAATAAAGCTAAACTAGAGCAGTCTGGGCAATTATTCGACAATCAAGAAATCAAAGAGATCGACTTTGAATTATTAGCTAATGAGTCAAATGATGTGGTCTTTGAAGTGACTAGTCCGGTTGGTAGCTTAGTCTTTAATGTCGAAGGGGCTGTAGCGTCTGATTCACTCTCGTTGCCGCTCATGTTAGATACAGACCGTTTCGTACATTTATTTAACGACGACTATTTTGCATGCTTTAACCGTAACAAAAACAAAGTGCTACTAGACAATAAAGAAGTTGCACCTAAAGGGCGACGTTTAACACTGTTACAACGTGAAGCAGACTTTTTAGATAAGCAGTTATTAAATCAACATGTTGACCCACAAAACAGCGTAGAGCTAAAAGCGATTGAAGCAAACTACCCTGAAGTTTACCTGTCATACCTAAAGTTATTTGAATACTGCACAATCAATAAAACACTACCGAGTTTATCTAGTTGGGGTGACGAGTTTAGAAAGGTTGTCTCTCAATTGGTTGATGCATACAACCAAGCGATAGCTGAAATTGGTTATGATGTAATGTTAACCAAAGCAGAAAAACTTCTCGTTAATATCGGGTATGCACAATACCAAGAAAACGAAGAATATCGGGAATATATAACTCCATTCCACCCCTTAGTGTTGGCTTATCACTTGAGCCTAGCTGAAGCAATAGTTAGTGATAACATCAATGATAACAGCAGTTTTAAAACACTACCCAAAGTGACGTTAAAGCGCTTGAATGCGCGTGGTTTATTGCCTTTTCTGTACCACCCTAAACATGAGTTTGCTTTTACCAAGCTAGAAAAAGACAACTCTATGTGGCTTGAGCTAGTGCCTCATCAAGAAACAAGTTACAGCTACGTACGTAAATTGGTGAAAGATAAGGTCACAGAGTTTAAAGATGCCTTTAGTTCACTATTTACTGCAGGTAGCAAAGCCACACTGATTATCAACTCGGTAAATAACCATAAAAATGTTGAACTGTTTATGGGGCTGGTGGATTACGTTAAAACGCAAAAGGACAAAGTCTGCCATATCCATGTGAACTTATACGATGATAAAGAGACACGCTGCGAATTTGACCGTTTTGCAGAAACAGCCAGTTACGACGAGTTGAAAAGGTTATATGGATTAGATAAAGGAGCACTGAAAGAACAAGCAGATGCCATTATCGACCTATTACGTACACGCTTAACTTACAGTAAGTTTCGTAACGATGAATGTGAGACTAAACCGCAAGCGTATGCACACCTAAGTTTTTTCAGAAATCATCATAAAGTAGAGCCAACAGATGTAAACGTGCTAGAAGAGCTTAGTGGCGTAGTTTGTCACGGCTTATTGGCGGGCGAAGCAGCCGACAACAAAGAGGAAAGCTACTTCACTGCATTTGGTTTGAAGAATGTTGAAACTAAAGATAATTCGCACCTTAGCATGGCGCAGCGCCTTAATGGTTTGATTAAACCTGCCCGTAAAACGAATGTGCAACACGGTCGTGCTAACTCTTTAGCTTTAGCGGTGAGTGATGACTTTAAAACACTACTTGAGCGCTCTTACGATAATTCAATATGGACCACAATTATTGACCCTAAAGTCACCTTAGACTTTTTTGAAAGCGCTAAAGATATGGTGCTGATCCATTACTCAGATAATTACACTAACTCAACCAACTACGATGCGATCACAGTTACCAAAGAAACGGACCTGTATAAAAAAGTATTAGAGCAGGACGAAGGTGGCATTATTGAGGAGTTCAATGCCTTCAACGGTGAGTGGTTACTCAAAATGATCACTGCTAATAGCAATGAGCGAAAAGAGAAAAAGGGTATTATTGGCGCCTATAAATACATCAATTGCTTATTAGCAAAGTCCGATATTATTTGGGTTCCGTTATCAGTTGCTGAGATGGTTCGTGTAGCCGGTAATATTGGCTTGAAAATGAATGACAGTGATTTTTCACGTAATGTAAATGGTTACAAATCCGGTGCAATTTCAGACGATGTGCTGTTTGTTGGCTTTAAAGACAATCAACTTTACTTACTTCCACTTGAAGTAAAAGCAGGGCTAAAACAAACTCACAATAAAGGGGTAGAGCAAGCCAAAGAGCTAAAACGTTATTTAACTGAAGATATTTTAGGTCGTGATGATTTAGCAGGGCATCTTTACCGCGGTTTGTTTATGCGTCAGATACTAATGCAGATTGATAAATACAAACTGTATAACCTTTATCAACCAGATTACTTTGAGCCACTCTTAAAACAACGTGAATGGTGGCTGCAGGGCGATTACCAATTAGCTGAACTGCAAGAGTACCCTGAAGGGTTCTTGGTAGCGATGGTAGAGAATGACACCTTCTTTGAAGCAAGCTTTGAGGAGGTGAAAAATATTCTTAAAATTCAACTACCAAGCGCTAGTTTAAATCACTTAGTAAGTACTCGGCTAACAGACCTAATGGCAGATGCTTGCTCTGATACATTAAGTAAAATCCCAGAGCAATATCTGTTAGCTGAAACTACTCATGTAAAAGTGGTAACAACTAGCTCTGTAGAAAATAGTAATGAGATTGTTAATACTAAAATTGAACCTGAAGAGGTCATAAATACTCCAACAGTTGAGCGATCGTCAGAAAATCAGACAATTAACGTACCGGATTCAACCATAGCGCATGATCCAAACGATAACCTAAAGGTCCTGGTTGGTCATAATGTACGTGATGATGGGGCAGTTTTCTGGGAACCGACTAATACTGCCAAATTCATGAATACCAACTCTGGCATTATAGGAACAATGGGCACGGGGAAAACACAGTGTACGAAAGCGGTAGTGACACAGCTTTATCGTGATCAACATAAAAACGTAGATGGCAGTCCAATCGGTATTCTGATTTTTGATTACAAGTCAGACTATGTTGACGATAAGTTTATTAGTGCGACAAATGGGAAGAAGTTTAAGCTGTTTAAACTTCCTTATAATCCACTAAGTCTATTTGGTGATACGCCAATGTTGCCAATACATACAGCAGCTGGTTTTTCTGAAACTATGTCAAAGGCTTACGGATTAGGGAAAAGGCAACAACTTAAGCTTGAGAACCTTATTTTAGAGGCTTATGAAGCTGCCGGTATTCGCCCAGAAGATCCGAGTACTTGGTCAAAACCCGCGCCGACTATCGAACAGGTTTGGGACCTATTTCTAGATCAAGAAAAAGTAGAAGAAGATTCTCTTTATGCCGCTTTATCCAAGTTGGCTCGATTTAAGATATTTGAAACTGAACCAGAAAAAATGGTGAGCTTATATGAGCTAGTTGATGGCATAACTGTTGTTGAGCTTGCAGGGTACCCTCCTGAAGTACAAAACCTTGTCGTAGCACTAACTTTAGATTTGTTTTATTCACAGATGCAGAAGAAGGGGAAACCTGAAGTGCAGGGTGATTTCCGCCAAGTGACCAAGTTGGTGCTGGTGGATGAAGCAGATAACTTTATGTCTCAGAACTTCCCGAGTTTACGCAAAATCTTGAAAGAAGGGCGTGAATACGGGGTTGGTGTGATTCTATCAACGCAAGATATTACCCACTTCAAAACCAGCGAGAATGATTATTCAAGTTATGTTCTTAGTTGGATTGTTCACCGTGTGTCACAGATAAAAAATCAAGATATCAAGTCGATTTTTAACAAAGATGATAGGCAAGAACAAGAAAACCTGATGAAGTCTATTCGTGAGTTAGAAAAACACTACAGCCTCTACGTGGATGGAGATAAGAAGATAACAAAGATTAAAGACAAAGCGTTTTGGGAGTTACTGAGTGACGCCTGATCAGCTTAAAAAAGCAGTTTTGGGTGTTAAGCGCTGGTCGCGTAGTGACCAACGTGCACCGAATAAACCAATTATGATGGCGTATGTTTTGTCTCAGTATTTACATGGGCATGATCAGTTCTTCTTATATGAAGAGTCGTTCCATAAAGAGGTACAAGATCTGCTAAAACGTTTTGGGCCTCAACGTTCCATTTATCATCCTGAATATCCATTTTGGCGTTTAAAAAATGATGGTTTTTGGACTGTAAATAATGATGAAGATTGCAAGTCTCGCAAGAGTAATACAGATCCATCAAAAGCTGAGTTATTTAAACATGGAGTAACTGCTGGCTTTAACGACCAAGCTTATGCCGTTTTAAAAGGAAATCGCCAATTAACTTTAGAGTTGATTGAACTGATTTTAAGTGAGAGCTTTCCTGAAAGCCTTATCACGGATATTGCTACACAGTTAGATGTTGAATTGGTGACACGGAATGTGCAAAAGCGCGATCCTAATTTTAGAAAAGAAGTACTCCGTGCTTATAACTATCAATGTGCTGTGTGTGGCTATGACCTTAAAATGGATGAAGTAACTGTTGGTTTAGAAGCTGCACATATCAAGTGGAAGCAGTTTCATGGACCCTGTGATGTAAACAATGGGCTAACACTCTGCGCAGTGCATCATAAAGCTTTTGATAAAGGGGCGTTTTCAATCACTGAAGATTTTAAAGTGAAGCTGTCAGAAAGTCTTAATGGTGGAGAGCAAGCACAACGTCTATTTTTTGATTTCGATGACAAATTCATACGATTACCAAAAAGAGATAAGTGGTTGCCAAACGTAGCGTATTTGAGTTGGCATCAGAAAGAAGTATTTAAGTAACTCAGGTAATTAAATTACTAATAACTTTATAAATAAGGTAATGAAATGGTTGTTGAAACGCAAATTGATGCAAGTCCAACAAAAGAATTTTTTATTGAAATGTTAACTCGAGATATACCTCTTGATCGCTCAATCCTTGATTTGATTGATAATAGTGTTGATGCTGCAAAATCAAATGGGACTAAAGATCCTGAAATAAGAATTACAATGAATGAAGATAAATTTCTTATTTGGGATAATTGTGGTGGAATTCCATTAAAAATAGCAAAGGATTATGCTTTCCGATTTGGCAGACCAAAAGAAAGAGAAAATACATCATTTTCGGTAGGTCAGTTTGGGGTTGGAATGAAGCGAACTTTATTTAAGTTAGGTAATAGTTTTCGTGTGATGTCTAACTCTGAAAATAATCCATTTTCTGTAGATGTGGATGTTCAGCAATGGAAAGGATTGGATGAATGGAAATTTAACTTCACTGAACAGATTGCCGAAAGTTTGCGTTGTGGTGAAACGATAATTGAAGTAAACGATTTATTCCCATCGGTTTCTGATCAATTTAATCTTGAGAATTTTGTTTACATTTTAGGTCGAGAGTGTTCCGTTGCTCACTTTAAATCGATAAACTCTGGTTTGAAAATATATATAAATGACAAGTTGGTCGATAATTTTGAAATTAAGCTAAAGTCTTCGGAAGAATTGAAACCAGTTAATTTTAATTTCGAAAAATCAACTGTTAAAGTTAAAATTACAGCTGGAATATCAGAAAGGAGCTTGAAGGATGGTGGTTGGTATATAGTTTGTAATGGGCGATTAATATCTTCTGCAGAGCAAACCACTATTTCAGGTTGGCGCCTTGACGGTATTCCACAATATCATCCCGATTATGCTTTTTTCCGAGGGATTGTAGAGTTTGAGGCTGATGACTCGAGCTTGTTGCCTTGGACAACAACAAAAACAGGTGTTGATAAAGATAACTTCATATATAAAGCTGCATTATTCGAAATGAAAAAGGTAATGAGAGAAGTTATCCCATTTCTACGACTTAGAGCTAAAGAAGATAAGGATTTTAAAGACAACTATATTGAATGTAAGCCTTTAAATGACGCAATCGAGGTTGCCCCATTATTACTGACTGGCGATATTAGTGATGAAGTGAGCTTCACCTTCCCCGAGCCTGCAATTCGCAAAGCTAAGCCTAGCGAAGCAACAATCCAATACAAGGTTTCGTTAGAACAGTTAAGTGCAGTAAAAAAATCACTAGGGGTTACTACCAATTATGAAGTCGGAGAAGAGACTTTTAAATATTATGTACAGTATGAGTGTGATTAATGAGTAACAGTGGGAAACTGATTAATTATGGCGTGAGGCCTGCTAAAAACATCGAAAGAAAGATGATGAGAGATATGTTTTTACGCTTGTTTCCTTTTTGCCCTCTGCCTGACTATCAATATGTTGGTTTGGGTGCCAAATACTTCGTGGATTTTTTCTTATTCCATAAATCATTGCACATTGACAAAATGATTAGTATCGAAGGGGACACCAATAATCGGAAAAGGTATCATTTTAATAAGCCGTTTGATTGCATTGATATTAAATTCGGGCATTCAAATGCAGTTCTTCCAAAAATTAATTTGGATTCAAAAAGCATCATTTGGATGGATTATGACTCTCGATTTAATATAAGCATGTTGGATGATTTATCTATCGTCATATCAAAACTACAAAGTGGTTCAATTTTTTGTTTAAGTTATAACTCAGAAGTATATACACGTGATGAGTTAAAAGATTCTTCTGGAAAATTAGCAGCCGATGCTTATAAACAAAAATTTACCGAAATAGTTGGTGAAGATAACATTCCGCAGTCATTTGATGAACGAGGTTGGACAAGACAAAGTAACTTCTCAGGTTTTTTGTATGATTCAATAATTGCAAGACTGAACCGATCATTACAAGAAAGAAATGATCGACTAGTAAATGATGAAGAAAAACTACAGGTCAGGCAAGTTATGTATTTTGATTATGCAGATGGTAGTAGGATGGAAACATTAGGATTTGTATTATATAAAGTAGATGACCTAAAATTAGTTGATGCTTGCAACTTTGAAGGTTTGCCTTTTTTTAAATCAGGAAAGGAGAGTTTTACAATTAAAACCCCAAACTTAACACAGAAAGAAATCAGACATTTGTCAGAAAAGATGCCAAATTTTGATATAAGTCTTCTAGATGAAAATATATTTTCTGTAAAGGATGTTACTGCTTTTAGTGAATTGTATAAATATTTCCCTGCATTTAATGAAATTGAAGTAATGTAGAGGGTAAAGCTTACAGGAGTTTTATTGCTTAATAGTGAAGCAATTCCATTTTTAGGTTGGAATTCAAACAATGGTCATATGTACCATTGTTTGAATTTTGGTATCTGGCTATAATTTACTTGCAAGCACTTCTATAGATTTGTGATTTCTCAGTGAAGCAATTCCATCCTCAACATGAGCAGCCCAAGCTTGTTGGTATTGCTTGGCTTCTAATTCTGGGTAGTACATCTTTAAAACTAACTCAGTCACATCACTAGTTTCACCTAGCCACGTAAACTTATCCAATACTAATGAGCCATCGAGTTTCGCTTCGATGAAGTTGTACCTAAAATCACTCTCTACAGAGCGAAAAAAAGCAATACGCGCAGATACGTTTGGAGTAACCCCTGTATAGCCTTTTAGCTTCTTCAGCTGTTCTTCTGTAGTGCGGGTCAAGTTCATGCGATTAGGTAGCATTATACAGCCTCCTTGGTAGGCTCTTTCCAGAAGTAACCTTGTTTCAGTGATGAAGACTTGGTTGCACCATCAAAGCAGATTTCGTAAGTGCGAGCGATATCATCTTGAATCATGCGGGTGTAATTTTTATCGATCTCGGTGTCTGTCGATAGAATTACAACCTGGTGACTTGCTGTTGGGAAGTAGTTCTCAACCAGCTTATCACGGTGGTGCGAATCCAATCGGCCAAGCGGCGTATCGATAATAATTGGCAATTTACGGCCTGATGTTTTACCTAGCGCTTCAAGGATAGAAATAGCGTAAATTTGCTTTTCACCAGCTGACATCGCTTTACGATTGATCTTAATACCGTGCTCGTCGATTAACTCAACATCAAATGTTACTGGATTAATCGTAGCTGAGATTTTTAAATCTTCTTTTCGTGCAAGATTTTTATATGAAGCCACAAATTCGGATTCAAGTTGTTTTACGCGAGCTTTAGTTAACTGCTCTGAAAACCTATCTAGAAGTAGCATTGCATTTTGGGCATTTGCGACGCTACTGTCTTTATTTGCCTGATCTCTATTTTTGTCATGAAGCTTTTGAATTTGTCTCGCTGTTTCAAGCGCTAGTCGAAGCTCTCGTTTCGCATTTTCTAATAAGTCATGGTACTTAATAATCAGTTTTTCTTTCTTTTTATCAAGATCTCGTACATCAGAAAATAGTCCTTGGACCTGCTCTTGCTCTGGAGCACGTGCAATGTTGTTGGATGCATTATCAATGTCATCTTCAACTTGTTTTAAGCGAGTTCTAGCTTCATCAAACCGGCGGAGTGACTCTGAGGATTGCTGGTTTACTTGGTAGTCTATGGTGGCGGCCTGACGGTCAGATATATCAAGCAACAGACTTTGCTGAGAAATATCACCTAAATGGTCTGCGAGGCTATCTGTGATGGCTTCCATTGCAGCTGGAGCCGACCCACTTAGGTTGAAGGATAGTTTAGCTCGTAGTGTCTCAAGGAATGAATCTAGTTCTTGGCCAAAGTTTTGTTTTTGTTTGATGCTCTGTTCTTGCTTGATCTTCTCAAGTAATGAAAACATTGTATTTGGAGCAAGTGAAAACGGTAAGCTAGTTTCCATTTCCATACGGATCTGTTTTTCTAACTCGACTTTCTCTTTTAGTAACTCATCAACTTTTAGTGTTTCGGCTTCACGGGTTTTCGCCCATGCGCCACCACTTTGTGAAAGTTTGTTCTCTAAGTTGAGAATGTCATTTGATGTGAGCTCTATTTGAGCGTCAACAATATCCGCTTCTCCACGTAGCCTTTCTGAATTACGCTCATGTTCGATACGCTTGGTATCGAGCGAATCCATTTCTTCGCGGATTGATTGAGTAAGCGTTGAGGAGCCTTGTTTCTTTAGGTAAATACTTAAATCACTCTTAAGCTTCCCAATAACATCTAGCCCTAGTAGGCGACGAACTGCCGTCTTTAAAACCTTCCCTGATTCATCTTCAGCCAAATCAGCGATTTTTTCACCATCAAAGAAGAAAAGATCAGCGATGCCAGTTGGGATTAATTCGTTTAAGAAACCTTGGCATTGTTCGTAATTGAGCTCGGGAATGGGAAGGCCATCTTTTTCGAGGGACAAATTGTCCTTCTTGTCTTTTTTCCAACCACGAATAACTTTGTATGTGTTTTCTTCACCGTTTTGGCTGTATTTAAATTCCAGTTCAATAGATGCATTGTCTTGAACACCACCGTGCCCAACACCCTTATGGATCAAATCACCTAAAGCTTCAATATACTCGCCATTCGACATCAATTGGCCAAACGATTGACGACCAAAAAGAGCCAAACGAACGGCAGTTAGAATTGATGTTTTACCTGCACCGTTTAAGCCACCGAATAAAATGATCGGGCGTTCGGTGCCTTCAATAGCGCCGTTTAAACTAAGACGAGCAGGCGCCGGACGTAAATCTATTTCGTGGTATCCACGAAATACTCTGAAGTTGTTTAACGTTAATTTAGTAATCAGCATGACTTTAATTAAAACTCTTTTAGTAGCTGCTTATCGATATCAATCAATTGTTGATTGTAACGGTCAATTTCTTGCTGGTGAATATCAAACTCTGCCTTGCTTTGTAGTGAGGCATGCTTTTGTTTGATCTCTTCAAGGCTTCCCCAGTCTTGCTTCAGTAGTGAAGCAATCTTATTGTTGATTCCGCTACGTCGACTTAGACCTTCCATTGAGACTTCAAGCTCAATTAGCTTCATTATCATTTCAGGTGCAATATCGAAATCTTCACTTAGCTCGTTGATAATTAGGGCATCATCTTTACCAAAACTTGCATTGTCGTCATAAACCCAATCAAGATCGTAGCCATAAACCTCATTGAAAATAGTCGGTAGGGAGTCATCCCAGTCAGGCTCGTTTGGATCGTGGATCCATTCTTGGCGAATAGCATGTAACTCTGGAACTGTTATAAGCTCAATTTCACGACCTTCAGATTTGTATTTCTTATCGAGCTCCAACAATTCACGCAACCACTGGCGACGATATTTTAGCCAGTAAGGGCCGGGAATAAATCGGATTAAATGCCAAGCAAGTTCTGTAGGATTCGGGTGAGCAGGGGTGCTTTTAACTAACTGATAGGAGTAGTGTTCAAGCAAGTGACCGTCTTGATACAGTCGAACCTGGGTTCCATCATCAGAAATTTCAAGGTGTTGCCCTTCGCCAAGAGTAATGCTACTTTTTACATCCTCAAGAGTTTTTAGCTCGTTACCTTTGTATGATGCTTGGTTTGTCACTTTCCCTGTACGACGCTTAAAGTTTCGGTATTCATCCTTATTTTTTGGAATCCCCGTTTCAGCGAGCATATCTCTGAATTCTAATAAAGGTGACATCCAAGATTCACCGTTTTGAATCAAACTTTCCATAGCGCGGTCTTTAGTTACCACGGTACATGTCCAGCATCCAAAACGAGAATTACCACAAGATGGGGTGGTTTCGTCAATAACCATTGGGCATTCCCCCTGGCCTGAAGAGTCTTTATAAAGATTCCAAAGAACTAAGTTTTTCCCTCCCCAAGGGTTTTCCCACTCAAGATCGTACCGATTGCTCCAGATGTTTTTGATGCCATAAGGTGTTTTTTCGGTTGTTAGATGGCAGAGCCTTAAAATTTTCCACACGTCATCCACACCCCAAGTATCGATGGGTGTAAAGATAAACGCATTGGAAAGAGTTGTATGGCGAGCCAGACGAGAGCCGTCAATTTTATGCTTTGCAATTACTTGAGCACGAGAAGCACTTTCATCACTACGCGAACCTAAAACCACAATAACTTCATCAAACTGAGATACTTTAGATTTTATGAAATCACTGACAGGGTTTATTTTCATTCGCTCTGTACACCATCGGAAAGAACGTGTGGGTGCAGGGTAACCTTTGCCTAATAGACTAGACCAAAAGGTTTGAGAATCTTCAGGGACAACTTTGTGACAAGTGATCGGCAGGTTGTCTCGCTTGGCCCCTTTGCTAATAGCGTCTAAAGAATTGTTAATATGATTAACAACCACAGGGGTTTCGACAAGCGTATCGGAGGTCACAACAAAAACAGGTTTTGAGCGTTCTTCCTCTTTAAGGCCAAGTAGTGCCATGTAGATCAAGGTCATTATTGCAGATGAGTCTTTACCTCCGCTGTAACCAATCACCCACGGTCTTTTATCTGCACAATAGACGCGTTGGACGTCAGCAATATAGTGACTGAGTTTATTGTTTGCGAAATCTTCAGTGTTGATAAATTCTTGATATTCTTCGGCGAGATCTTCCGCCAATTGTAGCTCGTGTATCATGATAACTGCTTCTCTAGAGCTTTTTCTTCTGGGGTTAGTGGTAACCCCAGTTCAATTTTTAGTGCGTTGGCAGTTAGCTGAATATTCATTGTCGACTTACTCAGTTTGCCATGGTTCATACTGCGTTTTATCCATTCAGGATTGGTCTTTAACCAGTCTACGTCAGCTAGTTTTTGTAATTTCTTTTTCCAATCTTTAGGCTCTTGGCACAGAAGGTGTTTTCCTAATACGCCAATTGCATGTAAACCAACACCGTGTGCATGCAAGTACTCTTGACGAAGTTGTGCTGGTGAAATTTCTTTATCGATAACTAGTTGCCAATCTTTGATGTACCGTGTCACTTCTTCCCAAAATTCCGCAGCTAATTTTTTTTCTTCTTCGGTAAAGCCGTCTTTTGGTCCTTTGCTTAAAAGTGCTCTAGTAGATTGCTTTATGCTACTTAAGGTAAAGAGCTTATTCGATTTAGGACTGATGTTGGATTTTTCCATTTCGGTTAGACCAACAAATGGCTTTATATTTTTTGCCAATTCCCTTGCTAGTTCTGAACTTTCATCACGATGATCGTACAACGTGCCCAACGATGGGCTTGGTTTAACCGCATATTTATTTAAGTCCGCGAACATTTGTTGGCTGCGGCCCAAACCTTCATCAATGAAAAACAAAACAGGGATATTGTCTTGGCCTAAATCAGGGTTTTCTCGAAGTGCTTCTTCAATCGCTTTGCGTCGGTGTTGCCCATCATTAATCAAAATTTGAGCATCCATAGGGATCTTAAGTGTTCCTAGATTTGGTGCTCCATCATGATCATCGAACGATATATCAACACCTACCGATGCGGTCAAAGCGGAGAAGACGTATTCTTTGGGATTGTCTAACAAGTATTTGACCATCTCAGGAATACGAGTTTTATTTAGGGTTCTTTGAGCTCTCAGCTCGGGTGGAACGTCATCTTCGTTGTAGCTGAAAATTTTAGGGATAATCCTAAGAGGGCAAGTCGCAATATAGAAGGGGCGTCCTGCTTGAATACCTCTAACGGCAGGGAAAGAGTAACAGTAGCCTGAATCCTGATTTAGCATATTAGCCTCTATATATGTCATTTTAATATGACATATATATTAGTCGGTACGTTATTTTTTGACAAACTAAAGTTTGAGTTTGTTATGTTAGGGCTGGTTTTGTGCGATAAATAACATGAGTATGCCAAAATTAGCGTCGTATTTTACAGCGATGTAATTGAGATTTCCATGTTTTACCTAATTTTTATGAAGGTTTCTTCGTTACCAGATTGAAGCCTTTAATGTGCTTATTGTGTTTACCCAGTAGCGCTTCAAACTCTGCTCTGTTCATTTGCGCTTCTTCGTTGGAATCATAATCCATTAGCAACGCTAAACGCTGGTCAAAATTTTTCTGTTTTTTATACTTCTTATCGTTAGTTTGTATGTATAAGTGTTTGTTGAGTAGTGGCGGCCTACGCTGTTCATTTACGTAATCGAAGAAGTCGATGTCTTGCTCAGCCATCTTGATTTTTATACGCTCAGTTAAAAAGGGCACCGACTTTTCAAAGGCATCATAAGCGGCTAGGGTGAGTTTTCCTGATGTGATGTGAATCTTTATGAGATCAATTTCGTCACCTAGTTCGCCATACATTTGCAACCCTGAACCTACGTATACTCGTAGCAGTAGTGGTAAGTCATCGATAAGGTCTCGATGTAGGATCAGTGAGTGCCCTTCGTTTAGCAGGCTTGCTGGTAGTTGGCCGTGTGCTTTCTCGCATTGCTGATGAATTAAGTCGGTGTCGGCAATCGCAAACAGTAATTCCGCAGCTAGGTTGATTGCGGTTTTGTAATCATCAAACAAGGCTTTGATGTCGCGCTTTAGGGGTTCTGGTTGCAGCGTATAGGGTTTTCTTTTTTCAAACAGTCCCATAGCAAAGTAGAGGAGAAGATCTTCTTTTCGGCTCTTTTCTGCTTGTTTAAATTCTTTGGTATCAAACATCTCTTGCAGTAAGTTAAAGGTTTTTCTGTGTGAGCCTATTAACTCAAGAATTTTGTCAGATTGTTCAAATTCATCATTGGCAGGAATACGCCCTAGTTCTAAGCAGGTGTTCCAAAAGTCATTAAACAAGTCTTGATGTTGAGTAATAAGCAGTTTGGCTTTGTCTTTGGCTTCAATAGGCTCTGGTGACGTCAGTTGCTGCCATTTGTGGCGGCGTTTGTATTTACTTTGCAGGTACTGTTGCTCTTCCAATTTGTCTTTGAAGATATAGAAAATACCAGGTGCGACGGTAATGGCTTCTTCTTGTAAGCTTCTCTCTATGTACGCTTTGATCTCTGATTGCGCGTAGTATTTTTGGAAGGTGTTACGAGAGGTGATGACCCCATCTTTATAAGGTTTGAACTGAGCAATGTAGTTTTCGTTAGCCAGCATGACAGAAACCACTAGAAACTTGTCTGCTAGCTCCCATGCGTCTAGTAGGGCTTCGAGTCTGTCATCTTGATCTTCTATTACGTTAAGAACAAACCCTATGTTTACGATATCAGAACTGGATTTGTCGTTGTCGGGTTGAAAGTTCGGATCCCAACCCAGAGCATCGAGGCCATGTGCTTCGAGCTCTCTTAAATCGTCTCCGCGGCCACAGCCATAATCGAAAATTGAGTGTTCGCCTTTTAAGTAGCCATGTTTAACGAGAGTCTTCATTGGTGCGGAGAGTTCATGACGCACGATGGCGGTTCTGTACCTATCAATCCCAGTTTCTTCTTGCGTTGTTACAGAGGAGCATCGGAATAGTCGACCATCGACAAGCTCGTAACCATTGCGTGCTATTAGGTTTTCCCAAGAACGTTTAAAACCAATCAAACGGCTGTTTTCGTACAGGCCTGCATTCTCGCCTTCTTGTGTGAGTGAAACGAAATGTTCGTAATATTCACTTGTTGGTAAAACCATGGTCTCTTTTCTATGTAAGATCGGTGGGTTTTCAGATTCGCGATAACCTGTAATTTTGTGGCTTAGTTTAGAGAGGTCGACATTGAGGCTCTGTTCTAATGCGGGATAGGAATCAGTATAAAAATTAGGGTAGTGGAGAAGAGATAAACGGAACTCTTTTTTAAACAGCTTAACGAGGTTCCAATCATCTTCATCTAAGTTAACGGCTTTTGCTACGGCAGGAATGAACTGTATCAGTGCATTAGGTAGCGCACTGAATGCATCTTTATGAAGGTAAATCGCATTGGGCAGTTGTTTGCCCATGTTAACCTCAGCCACTAATTTAGAGAATTGATTCACATCCATGTTAGTTGCTCTTTTTAATGTTTATTAGTTTAAAGTACCGAATAGATGCTGTGTGCATTTGAGACATGTCAGTTGATGAGTTGTGAGTTCATGGCGAATTCTTCCAAGAATTGAAGATTCTTAACTATAGTGTTTAGTAATGTCTTTTCAATACCCCCTAAGGCACAACTATGTTGCTTCTATCACTTTTCTTCATCACGGTCATTGGTTTTCTAGCCCAAACTACCGGGCTTTGTATGGTGCGAGGAGTGAAAGAAGCGACAAGCGGAAAACCAGTATTTTTAATCTCAATTCTTTTAAGTGGGTCGTCTGTTTGGTTAGCAATAGCTATCGCATATTTTCTGGAGCAGCCTATTCGCTTGAATAGTAACTTTCCCACGATATTGACGGCTCTTGGAGGGTTTATTTTTGGTTTAGGTGCGGCATTCAATGGCGGGTGCGGAGTATCGACCATTAGTCGTTTTGCCCGAGGTCAGGTAATGATGGTAGCAACAATTCTAGGTTGGCTGGTGTCATGGCTTTTATTCGTTGATCTCTTTACTGATAGAGCAGGGAAGGCATATTTAATCTCCCCCGTTTTGCACATAATGATACTAATTGGTTTATCAGTAATACTACTTGTTGTTGCTTCAAAAAGTGATACTAAAACTCGTAAGCTTTGGTTGTCTATGCTGGGGATCGGTGTCATGGCAGGGCTAGTATTTATTTATGAACCTCATTGGACTCCCAGTGGGTTGTTAAAATCTGTCGGGCTATCGGTATGGAATGGAAATGGAGCTGCTTGGCCAAGATCTGAAAGGTTCTACTTATTCTTTTTTCTTGTGCTTGGCATGGCCATAGCGGCTTTTGTAACGAAATCATTTAGGTTTGAATTTGTGTCATTGATTCAGCTAACTAAGTATTTCTTTTCAGGAACATTAATGGGATTGGGAGCAGTTATGGCCGGCGGCGGAAATGATTCACAGTTACTAGTCGCATTACCTGCGCTATCCGCTGCTGGTCTTGTGGCTACATTGAGTATTGTTATTGGTATTTTTATAGGATTGAAGTTGTTGGATAAATGAGGTGTTAGTAGTGTGCCATTTATCTATTTTAGTGCCGACGCTCTTCAGCTAGGTAGCCACTATTCATTGTTACCTACTCCAATCGATTCCGATACGTGCTTTCAAACAAGGTCTTGTAAGGCCTATCGTATTATTATCAAAAGCATCGCACCTAGTTTGGAATATTGGATATTCCAGCCTGACTTTGGTGGTTGCGATAGAATCACTATCTAATTGTAATGTGACGTAAATGATAAGTTAGGAAGCCATCCAAAGGTTACCCTAGCTTGTTCTCTTTGGCTTTTCTCTGTTCTTTCTAATTATACAAATAGGCGAGTTCTAACTATGGCAGGTGCTTCAATAGATGCGATTGGTGTGATCAACCAAATCAAAGATAATTTGACCGATCGCTATGATAATGGTTTTCCAGTGCTTAAGGAGATCATTCAAAATGCCGATGATGCTGGTGCAAATACCTTAACAATAGGTTGGAGCCAAGGTTTTAAAGACGCCGATAATGAACTGCTTAATGCTCCAGCGATTTTCTTTGTCAATGATGCGCCTCTAGAAGAGGAGCATCGCGATGCGATCTTGTCTATTGCACAAAGCTCAAAAGCCGCTTCAAAAACATCTGTTGGCAAGTTTGGGTTAGGTATGAAAAGCTTGTTTCACTTAGGTGAAGCTTTCTTCTTTATGTCGGAACAGTGGCTACAACAAACTTGGGCTGCTGATGTGTTTAATCCCTGGGATAAGTATCGCCCTAAATGGAACGAATTCGATCGTTCAGATAAGTTACGTATCGAAAAGCAATTAGCACCTTTGCTTGGCGAGAAAGACAAACCATGGTTTATCGTGTGGGTTCCACTGAGAACTCAAGCCCTTGTTGATGCCAAAAACAACAATATGATTATCAACAATATCAGTGATGGCCATTCCTTACCTGATTTCTTCTCTGAACAACATCTAGCTGAAAAAACATCTGAAATTTTGCCTCAACTCAAACATCTCAACGACATCGTTTTTTATAAGGAAACGTTACGTGGTGAGTTTGAAACTATTACGCACATTACTTTGGAGCCAGAGTCGAGTCGAAGCGCTTTTAATGGGGAAGAGATACTTTCTAACGGAAGTATTAATGCGATGTTCAGCGGCCAAATACGTGCCCAAGTACAAGATAATAGCCATGTTTTAGAGTATGCGGGATGTGAGCAGATCATCGCTGATTCACGATTGAAAACACTGAAAACGGCAGAAATGGGCTGGCCTAAAAGCTACCAGTTTGATAAGCACGCACAAGAGCCTGTAGAGGCACTGGATAAGGCTGAGCAGCATGCAGCGGTTACCTTTTCGCGTTATAAAACCACTGGGCAAGCGTATTTACGAGCCAACTGGGCTGTTTTTCTACCTCTTGCAACTACTGATGAATTAGTCTCGGTTCCCATTGATGGTGACTATGATTATAACCTTTACCTCCATGGTTATTTCTTTGTCGATGCTGGTCGAAAAGGCTTACACGGACATGAACAATTAGGTCAATCGGTTAAGCTTGACGAAGTCAAAAACGACGAGAAGCGTCTAAGAGAGGTATGGAATGTAATTTTGGCCAGTGAAGGGACGTTTAATCTGGTCTTAAGTGCATTAGATGCATTTTGTCGTCAATTTAATCTTTCTCATAAAACTACTTCAACTCTAACTGAAGCACTGCATCAGCTATTTGTAACGAAAAATACTTACAAGCGTGAAGTCGTAAAACCAAATAACTGGTTACTTGATGTCGATGAAGCTCAAACGTCATGGAAGTTACTTGATTCACTAGCGCATTGTATACCAATACCTAAACCTCAAAATAATGATCAATCACGTATTTGGTCTACGTTGCCAATATTAAGACAACTTTTGAAAAGTAAAACCTTATATCAGAAGTGTGGGTATGAATTTTTGACCACACGAAATACCGATACAAACTGGACGCCTACACTTGTGGCAGAAGTGTTAGGTGAAGATATAAATCATGTGTTTGAAAAGTCCATTTATATTGAGTATTTAAGTCAGTTTGTTGATTTAGTGAGCAGAGAGATTACTGAGGTTGAACTCAATACCTTGTTGTTACCTTTATTCAAAAAAACCTTAGCTGAGCAACCTTTAGTAGAGCTTTCGACTAATAAAGGACTGGTGGCTGTTTTGCTTACACACCTTAGTAAAGATCAATCAGTGGCTATCCCGATTGATAAAGATGATCAAGATATTTGGGATGTGCTCTCGGGACTAAAGACAGACAAATTATTGGTTCCGAGATTTATTGCCACAGATAGTGATGGTGAATATGCAGTTCTGGCACAGGATGAGCTGTTATCTCTGCTCGCTTGTATAGACACCTATATCAATCAGCACCAGTCTAACTTTAGCCAACAACAGTCCTCAGCTTGCGATAGGATAATCGACTTTGTTATTTCTAATGCTGACTCTAATATTGAGATCAAGATTTCGACGTTTTTTCAGCTATGTAGACACCTGAAACTGTTCAAAGTCGATGCCATTGGCTCGATTCAAAAAACCAAATATCGCTCTTTGAATGAATTATTGGACTTGAAAAGCAAGCGACAGCTATTTGTTAAAAGGGGCGAGCGAGCATTTGGGATGGGGTTCGCTAAAGAGTTGGCGTCAGCAGCGCCTGATATCGAGCTGTGTTTCTTGAATCAAAAGCTGGTAAGTATGTTAGAAGAGTTCAAAGAAATTGGTGGCTGCACAGAATCCAATTGTTTATCTCTGCTTGCTACGTATCCAGCCCTCGGTTCCAAGTCAGGTCGTTTGACATTGCTCAAAGAGTTGTCTGATGAGTTTAAATCGCTGGATGAAAAGCGAGGTTTGCGGTATCTGATTCACGGCAATAAAGAGGATGACCTCAAATATCCTCTTTGGAAAAGAAACAAAACCACAAAAGCCGTGTGGATGAAAGTATGGAAGATGTGTCAAACAGGCGAGCTCCCTGGTTGGTGTCAATTGGACCCAGAATTTGAACAGGTATTGAGAGGTCCGCATGAAGAGTTTATCGGTATTAAGGAACAGTCTTACCAAGGCATTATTGATGTCTATCGGTTAGCGTTACCTATGTGTGACTTTTCAGCGTTTGATGACTGGGAATTAAAAACACTCCTGTCTGATATAGGGGCTGAAGAGCAAAAGGATTTATGGCGTTCAATGCCGATACACCTCACTAATACCGGGGAGCATGTAACGATAACTACTGATTGTTTGATGGAAGGGAGCTCGGACGTACCGTCTGAATTAAATGTCACTATCATTCAGCGCTCTGAACTAAGTGAAGTTGCAGCATGTCAGAAAAAGTGGGTAAACAATGGCCAACCTATTGAACTAATTGATATTGCATTGATGCAAGAACAGCCAGCAAACTTCGCCTCATTCATTCTTGAACAGCTGTGCATTATTCGAGATGAGAAAACGGACGTTTCCGATGAACTTCACGGAAAAATTGAGGAAACACCGTGGTTAACACTAGAGGAACCAAATCATTGTGTTGCACCTAATCAAATATTGAAGTTTGGACTGAGTGAGCTACCTGCTTCAACAAAATTATGCAGTGCTTCAGACAGCATGATTTATCATATTTCACAATTGTCTAATGGACTTGTTCAAGACAGTCAGACTAAAAGCGAATTGGAACGCTGGATTATAAATAACAAGGCTGCAGTTGGTACACGATTGGTCTCTGAGGCTGCGAAAAAACAAAACTACGCTTTGGGCAAGTTGGAAACCGTGACAGAAACGGTTGTTGTACAAGCGTGCTGTATTCCATATTTGTCGGAAAATCTTGTCGGTTGGCTGCTTCTTTCCGAGCTGTTTGAGTCCAACTATCTTGTACCTTCAGAAAATAAACAACAAATGCTATGCAATGAAGTCGATGCTAGTATTTTGTTTACTTCGCTAGAAAAAATTGCTGACCGTGGTCAGGATGATTTCGCAGCTGAATTAAGAACACAACTGCTTGGTGCACTGTGTAAAGCGCAAGCCGGTGTCGAGTTATTGCCTCAAGTACGCTTTCGAAATCAACTTGGATTATATGTTAACGGGTCAAACTTAGTGTCTGACGTCCCTCAAGTGGCACCAAAGTTTCTTATCGATCCCGTTGAATATAAAGTCGTTGAACCCTATTGCAGTAAGTCATTTGAGCAGAGCTCTTCGAATCAGGCCACAAACATTGTTGAAGATGGTAGCAATGCAGAAATACTGAGAAGTTATTTTGAGGATTGGGAAAGGCGTGTACCAATGGACGCTATTGCCACTTTTATGACGCTGTTTACCAAGCAAGAAAGTGTTGAAAGTTTGGCAAAGGGTTATCTAGTGAATAGCAACTTTGAAGCGATTCGTAAAATATATCAGAACAAGTGGGACCCGATTAGCCGAGGGAGAGGGCCGTATTCTGGTCAGCCCTTTAATACCTTATACAAAAGTATCGACTTTGAATTGTCGATATGTGCTGAAAACGCGACATTTATGAATTCCATTTTTGGTCATCGAGTTGAGGTTGAGCTGATAGGAACACCAAACTCGCTGCTTATACACCAAAAATCTAACGCCAAGCTCAAACGGGTTGAGCTTAGAAAGGTGGATACAAACAACATTGATAAGGAGCGTTTGATTCGTCTGTTGGCGAAAGGCGTGGAAGATCTATTCCAAGAAGTATTTGGCGCTGTCTTGCGTTTTGAAAATGATTTTCTCAAGAGTTTTGGGCACTCAGAACAAACGGATATTCAAGTGACCCGTCAAATTATACTCAATAATTTGGTGCCTTTGTTGGAACGTTTACAGGTAAGAGAGGAAGGGCTGTCGGACTTGCAACTTGAGTACAACAGGGAAACTCGAGTGCTTGCGTTAGCGGACCAATCGGTGAAGCAAGATCGGACTAAACTTTCAGTAGTTCTGGCTAAAATACAAAAGGTGATGGAAGATAATGCCAAAGTTCAAACTCTAGTGCTTAATTCGGTACGTAAAGAGATTAGCAAGCATTTTCAGTACTCTCCAAATAGTGTTCCTTTTGAGCTGTTACAAAATGCTGATGACGCATTGAGTGAACTTTCAGATATGACCAAAGGTAAAGCTGAGATTGTTCCGAGATTTGACGTTAACCTCGAAAATGGCAATGAATTAAATTTCTGTCATTGGGGGAGAGAAGTTAACTACTGTTCGAGTAACTATTCAGCTGGAAAAAATAGGTTTGAACGCGATTTAGAGAAAATGGTGAGCCTGAATGTTTCTGACAAAGCCGAAGGTAAAACAGGTAAATTTGGATTAGGCTTTAAGAGTGCACTATTGCTTTCAGACACACCACGTATTGTGAGTGGTGATATTTGTGCCGAAATTCAAGCAGGGGTTCTACCCAAAATACCAGAAAAAGCACTAATGGCATCGTTGACAGAAGCCACAGAAAGGTACGCGTTCAATAATCAAATTCCAACTCTGATTCAACTACCAAATTGTAAAGTACCAACAGAACAATTAGCGTCGATTCTAAGGCGCTTTGAGAGTAGCGCGGGCCTTTTAACAGTGTTCTCTCGCCATGTTCGCCAAATTAATATTAACGGTAAGCGTTTCGAATGGATGGGTGCAGCCGTTAACAATCTGCAGGGGGTAGCAATTGGTGACGTCAAACTGCCAACAAATAAGGCCACTCAAGGCGAAGTAAACCTTCGAAGCAGTAAGGTACTTTCGGTGACGACTGCTTCTGGCCAGTTTATATTTGCGTTAGATAAAAGTGGCTTGGTTTCTTTGGAGGACCGAAAGAAGCTAAGTAGCTTCTGGGTACTCAACCCTATTGATGAAGAACTCAAACTAGGCTTTTGTATTAATGCTCAATTTTCGGTAGACATAGGTCGGTCTCAGTTAGCGGTTGATAATGATGACAACATTGCGTTGGCTAAGCTGCTAGGGCAGGAGCTTACTGTGGCCTTAGAGGAAATGTATCAGAGATCATGCCAGTATTGGGATGAGTTTGCAGAGGAACTGGGACTAGGTGAAAAAGCAACATTTACTGGTTTCTGGCGAACGGTTTGGAATGTAATTACGACACAATGGCCCAATCAACTAGGTGATCATAGTTCGAAAGCTGAATTGATAAAGAGTATGTTCACTTGCTCGAATGGCCTTATTGATTTCTATAAACGTCATCCAGCACTTCCGACGAAACTTGCTGGTGAAGAAAGTAAACTAATCGATCTGAAAAGTGTTGAAATTGGAGCAGGACGTTTGCTCAGTGCTGTATATTCTTCTCTATCTGGGCATGAGCGACTATCTAGGTTATCTGAACAAAATCGAATCGTTTCTAATGAAGTTTTTGATGTGCTTGAGCGAATAGGATTTTCACCACTTAGTGGTAACCTAAAAAAACTGGAATTAATTGAACTCATTAAAGACGATCTTCCGAATTATGAAGTTCCACCTACAAAAGCGTCTTATTACGGTCGCTTGTTCGACGGTAACTTTGAAGAGCGAATCTCAAAGTCTAATGCCACCATATCAGAGACACGAGAATTAAAAGAGCATTTCTCGCAAATGCGTTTTTTGAACAACAATAAGATTGGCGTTTATGTTCCATCTAACAAGTTGCTATTTAAGGGAGTAAACGAATACAGCTTATTGAATCGTTTTGCACCAACCACTTCGATTCTCAGCGAGGAATACGACAGTGATGGTGAAAAACTTGCTAATTTAGCTCGCTCTGAATCCGAGTTCGAACCTTATTCTTGGGCACATCAGATAGAAAGTGACGATAAAGGCAAGGGTGGAAAGCAAGACGGTTTGTGTTCTTACATAGTTGATGGAACCCACACTGCGACCCTGCTCAGCAAGCTAAAACAATCTCGACCTCATTTCCTCAAAGAGGGTATATTTGACCCTAAGGTTCTTGATAAATGGCAATGGGATATTGATAAGCAGTCTCGCTTTATTCGCCTTTGGATCGACTCTGAAGCTGATAAGGCGCAACACGTCAGAAATGCCCAGAAAGAGTTTGTTCCTAATGTTGATGATAGTAGCACTATCCTAGAGAACATCGTGGAGTGGTGGAACGAAACAAAGGATTACCACTTAGTTGAACACGATAAATTGCTGTATGCCCAATCTATGCCATGGGAATTAATGGCAGAAGATTTTGCTTTAGAGCAGATAGAAACACGAAAAGGTTGGTTAAAGTTGTTCTACCTAGGCTGTTGCCAAACCTTGGCTTATTCTAATGACGCAGCGAATAGAAATGTCATTGAATGGTTTGAAAATCATGGGTGGTGGGACAAGTTAGCTCAACCTGGTGGGCCAAAGCCGGACTATTGGAACCAATTGATGGAAGAGTACCTGAAAACAGCAAAGGTTAATGAGCGCTATAGAGTATGGGTACAGATTCTACCTTTGTATCGTTTTGCTACAAAGCTAACAGACTATGTTAACTTGTTTAGGAATGCATCGTTCATAAATAACCTCAATGACCTATTGCAGCCCAATAGTTCAAGCCTACTATCCGGCTCGGGTATTGATGTCGCTGAACTCAAAGGAACGTTAGGAATTGGAATCAATTTTATTCTACGAGAACTCACAAGGCACTATGTTATCGAACAGGAATTTAGCTCTTCGACTCATAAATATGCATTTGTTTTACCTCTGAGGCTTAGAACCTTGTTAAACAAAATCGGAGCTGGTTTAAATACAGAAGCTAATCCGACTAATTCAGAGCAGCTCTATAGTTTTTTCTTAGAAACGCTTGTTGAAGATGATAGCCACTTTGGACTGAGTTTTGATATCCCTTTTAGAGTACTTTTGAATGATAGAAAGGCGTTTAAGCGCTGCTTTGATTTTGAGCCATTAGATTTAGGTGAGGCTGAACATGGATAACGTAGCACGCGTCAATCATCCGAAATTTGGATTAGGGAAGATTGAATTTGCCAAACAAGAAACATCACTGGTCAGATTTGAACACGGTTTTGAGGAGTGTTTAAACAGTGACCTTGAGCCTGTTGCTGATCTCAAATCAGATATTCAGTCTGGGAATGCCGTGAAAGCTACGGATCTGGCTTTAAAGTCTTTAGCGAGCTCACTCAAGAGTATCAATGAAAGTTGGAGTGTTTTCTCGAAGTCGAATATCAATTTGTTACCTCATCAGCTATGGGTTT
Source organism: Vibrio sp. 10N.222.52.B7 (assembly GCF_041474275.1). NCBI lineage: Bacteria > Pseudomonadati > Pseudomonadota > Gammaproteobacteria > Vibrionales > Vibrionaceae > Vibrio > Vibrio sp. 10N.222.52.B7. Next base: position 138,574 of record NZ_JBFRTU010000068.1, read on the forward strand.
GTCATCGTGTACTCAGGCAGTGGCCAACCAATCAGTTAATCGCAGATGATGTAGGGTTGGGGAAAACGGTTGAAGCGGGGTTGATTCTTTGGCCTTTGATTGAAAGAAAAAAAATCAAGCGTTTACTCATATTGACCCCTGCGCCTTTAGTTGAGCAATGGCAACTGCGGATGCTTGAGATGTTTGATATTAGGTTAAGCATGTATGCACCGGAAAATGACACTGATCGAGTGGATTATTGGGGTGCAAATAATATGGTTGTGGCATCTCTACCCACGTTAAGAAATGACAAAAATGGTCGGCAAGAGCGCATGCTCAATGCCGAGCCTTGGGACATGCTTATTGTAGATGAAGCACATCATCTGAACTCTACAGAGGATAAAGGCGGAACTCAGGGATTTAGGTTGATCCAGAGCCTTGTTGATAACGGTAAGTTTGAGTCTAAGTTATTTTTCACTGCAACGCCTCATAGAGGGAAAGAGTATGGCTTTTTCTCGCTGCTTCAATTGTTAAGACCAGATATTATCAACGCTAGGAAAATGTCTGAACATGAAATGCGTCCATTTGTGAAAGATGTCTTAATCCGAAACAACAAACAGTCGGTGACGGATATGAATGGCGAGCGACTTTTCAAGCCATTAACGGTTTCCTCACGAACTTATGCGTACAGTGAACAAGAGCAGAACTTCTACGATCTACTCACGAAGTTCATCGTTTCTGGTCAGGCATATGCCTCCTCATTGAGTTCTCGAGATCAGCGAGCGGTAAAATTAGTACTAACAGCGATGCAAAAGCTGGCTTCAAGCTCTGTTGCTGCTATCGAGCGAGCATTAAAAGGTAGGATTGAGAAACAAAAACAAGGTCAGAAGCGACTTGAAGATATCGAACAGTTACAAAGTGAGTTAACTGAACAGTTAGAAGTGGATGATTTGGGAGCTGCAAACCCTAGTTTTGCTGAAGAGCTGGCTCTTTTAGAAATTGAATTTATCGAAACCTCGACTCGTGTTCAGTTAATGACTGATGAACTTCCACGTATTAAGGAGCTGCTGCAAGCCTGTCAGGATGTTGAATTTGAAACTCGAATTACGACTATTTTAGATATTCTGGAGACAGAGTTTAAAGATAGAACCGTTGTGTTCTTTACTGAGTACAAAGCAACACAGTCTCTATTGATGGGGGCGTTAAACAAAAAATATGGGGACGGTTGTGTAACTTTCATCAACGGCGAAAACAAGTTGTATAACGTGGCTACTCAACAAGGAGAGAGTGCCGATTACAATACAGACCGTTATACAGCCGCAAAAATGTTCAATGAAGGCAAAGTGCGTTTTATTATCTCTACTGAGGCTGGTGGGGAGGGGATTGATCTTCAAAAGAACAGCTACTCCATGATCCATGTAGATTTACCCTGGAACCCTATGAGGCTTCATCAGCGTGTAGGACGTCTCAACCGTTACGGGCAACAAATGCCAGTGGAAGTCATTACGTTACGGAATCCAGATACAGTAGAATCCCGCATTTGGGATTTACTAAATTCAAAGATTGACCTGATAATGCGCTCAGTTGTTGGTGCAATGGATGAACCAGAAAATCTTATGGAGCTTATCCTGGGTATGGCTGATAGTTCCCTCTTTAATGAGCTATTTGCAGAAGCTGTTATACGGGATAATCCAGACTCATTGGCTTCTTGGTTTGACCATAAAACTAAAACGTTTGGTGGAGAATCTATTGTACAGAAGGTGCAGGATTTAACAGGACGAGCCGAACGGTTTGATTATCAGGACTTAGAGGATGTTCCTCGTTTGGATCTTGCTGACATGAAGCCATTTTTTACCCAAATGTTGGCTATGAATCAGAGACGCTACAAGTTTGACGAGCTAGGTGGGATGTCATTTATTACTCCCGTTAGTTGGTTAGGTGAGTTCCGAACCAAGCGATCTTACGACCAGATCTACTTTGACCGTAAAGCTAAGCAAATAGATAGCCAAGCAGATATTATGGGGTTCGGCCATCCGATGTTGTCTAAGGCAATTGCTCAAGGTGAACAAATTTCGGGAAGCTTTACTTACGTTGAAAACCTAGCGAATGATTTGATTATATTCAAGGTTCAGGACCAAATCACAGGTACAGATGCGTCGGTGAAAAGCAGCATAGTTGGAATTACAGTTGATGCGGAGATGCATTGCTATATTTTGAAAGATGAAGAGCTAATTCATTTGTTAAACGATATTGTGAAAAGTAGCGCTTTAGAAGGTGTGGGGAAAGAGCATAGTGAAATGCTATCTACTCTTGAAGTTGCAAAAGGTTTCTTGTCTGAGCATGTATCTCGCCTAGGGTTACCGTATAAATTGCCTGCTTTAGAGCCTTTGACTGCCTTTTATAAAGCTTAAAAGTTAAAGATATACCTTAATCTATAACTCAAATTGTACTTACTAAGAGCTGGGAGCGTAGTATTTTATTGCTCTAGACTAGGTGGCATGAGGTAGTTTTTAGGTCAGTTTTTTCCAAAGTAACACCAGAAGTAACATCTTAAAACTCTATTTTTATATTATTTAATTTAATCAATTGGATAAGTTGGATAGTAGAGTCCAGTAGCGGGCACCAAATTCGTTCTTTCTGAACAAGCAAAAAGCCCACCTAGCGTGGGCTTTTTTGTGTCTGCGTTTCTGGAAAGTACCTTAAATAGCATCATTCTTGTCTGCCTCCCCGTTGAATAATTATTGGATGGGCTAAGTGACTCATATCTCTCAAACTCGATTTGTGACCGCGTGGTGACCATGCTGTGACAACCTTCTAAGCATCTACAGTTGGGAGTAACAGAACATTTAAGAAATAGTCATCAGCACATTTTTAAAAAGAATGCTCTCGTTAATCTGAGTCTGGTGCGGTTTGAAGGGTCCAGCACTACGGTTAATGCAAAACTACTATAGAACTTAGGCTCAAGTTATCAACGTTAACTTTGTGCGGCCAGTGAAGTGGGTGTGCAACAAATAATAGTGTTCTTGTTAACGGGTGATGGCTGATGAGTTATTTCAAGGTGAACTAGGCGCCAGTTGTAGGTGAGGGTAGATTCAAGCAGAGTATGGAAATGTTCAAAAATGGGAAATAGAAAAGAGCCAAATAAACATGGGTTCATTTGGCTCTTTTTTGAGTAGCTCTCATTAATGCAATTGCTTCAAAGAAAAACTGATCCGTGATTGCATTGCAATCAACAGCCAACTGGCATCTCGATTATTTGGCTTGTCTTTACATAGATGTAGTGCTTTTAGTACACCGCGCGTGACTGAATCAATAAAGACATGTTCATGATGGAATTTATCTGGCCACAGTTCAGTACGTTGCTTGATAAGTTCGTAAATTTCATCGTATAGCCAATCAATATCTTGATGAGAGATTTTCTGAAAACGCTGAGCCTGAAGAATGTCACAGCACAAACTGGTGCAGTGAATAGCTAGAGGTGAATAAGCCATTTACTTCCCTCCATTTAAATTAGCATCTAATAACTTTTCAAAAGCACTGCCGTCTTGCCTGGTTAGGTTTGGTATATATCGGCTGTAAACTGTGAACAGCATCTTTGTAGTGGTATGGCCCATTTGGCGAGCTATCCACTCAGGTGCTTCTCCGGCTGCTAACCATAATGTTGCAGCCGTATGTCGAGTCTCATAAGGGCGGCGATATTCCATTCCCAAGTTTTTAAGTGTCGGCTTCCAGATTCGGTCTCTGACGTTACCTTTATCTAAAGGGTTTCCAGCTGCATTGCAGAACACATACTCCTTAGTACCAGTCACTTTGTATTGGGATTTTATAGCTTTAAGTACAACAGATGACATTTGAATGTCTCTTGTTGAACCCACCGTTTTCGTTGTGTCTGAACGGCCGTGTACAAACGTTTCTCGAACTGAAATTAAACCACGCTCAAAATCTACGTACTTCCATTTCAGACCATCGATCTCTGAGGTGCGCATTCCGGTGAAGAAACGAACGGTGAAGTAATCTTTAAAATCGGAACGTACCGATGATAAAAACAAGTTCACTTCGTTAAAATCAAACGGGTTTACATTAGTGCGTTCAACACGTAGTGGTTTGATGTTTTCAAACGTCGAACGAAAATCATAGCGATCTCCGGCTTCGCTCAAAATCATGCGCAGTGGTGTCATGACATGATTAATGAACTCGGCAGATAATTTTTTGCCGTTGTTACGCGGTTTCACTAAAGAAGCACGGTACTTTAAGATGTCAGGTCGAGAGATCTTCGCGACGTCTAAATGCCCGAAGTGAGGTACAAGGTACGACCATAAGTAGATCTTCATACTGTCCTTATAGCTCTCTTTCCAACGCACTTCGTTTTCGTCGTACCACTCCTGTGCGAAGCTTTCGAACAAGACAGTTTCAATTCCTTGTAGCCCTTGTACTGCCGTTTTGTAATTACCAAGTAATTCCTGTTTGCGTTTTTGAGCTTGGATGTCTTGTTTCAAAAATGTTTGAGCTTTCTTAGACTCAGGGAAGTACTCACTATATACAAAACAACTCAGGCGAATGTCCGCTTCAATTTGATTTAGCAGTTTCTGTAGCTTGCGTTGGTTTACTTGAGTTGCAGGCAGTGCAGTTTGCTCACGGCAACGCATACCTTCATATCGGAAGTCGAGATAGAGCTTACCGCTACGTGAATTGATACTACCCATGACACACCCTCCCGCCAGCCATTGGAATATACTGAAGGTTACGTGATGCAGATTGGTATAATTCTGCCTCTACCTCTTCCCAAATGTAGAGAATTTTTCTACCATTGAATGGTCGAATGTAGTGTTTACCTTCGATGAAAATTGAATCTCGCAGAGTCGAATTGATATAGTTGGCGCTAAATTTGATACGACCTGCAAGCTCTTTTGCTGTAAGTAATAATTGGTCCATTTGACCTCCATTGTTTGTGTTTTATCAAGACACATTATTATATCTTTTAGGAATTGATGTGTGATTAGATATAACTTAAAGGAACTTATAGATAAAAAATCAGCGGAAGAGGGACGGAAGATCTCTGGAGCTCAAATTGCTGCCGAAATAGGTATTCAGCGTTCGGCCATGGCGAAAATGATCCGAGATGAAGGGTACACTACAACCACAAAAACTCTTGATGCCTTGTGTCAGTACTTTGATTGTGATGTGTCAGAGGTTATTTGGTATCAGAAAAGGAATATTAGCTAAAAACTTATCGAGTGAAATGTAGGGTGTTTTTAGTCGTCACTTTACAATAGGTGTAGGCTGCTGTTTTAAAGCATTCAGCAAGGAGCGTTTATTCATGGATCTTTACACCATAAATACAGTCAGCCCTAGTTTCGAGTAGACAGATAATGTTCCATCTAGAACATCACCAATCTTATCGGGTTGTCTCGAACGAACCTTGATTTATCTAGGTAGACTTTCGTCAAAGTGAGCAGTCAATTGATAGGCTTCTGGTTGTTCTTTTAGCAGCTTTTGGTCTTGTATGACGCCCATACGTCGCAAGTAATAACTGACTAAAGCTCCACGAGTTACTATTTCCATCTTCTTGTTTTTCATAGCGTAGTCGTCAGCAACAACAACTTGTTGTTGCTCAGACAAGTAAGGGTTAGGTGTAATCATTAACTTAACTTGATGGTTCCAGTTGTCATCATGTTCTCGCATTTTTGGTGACTTATCCATTAAGTCAGGTTCGTTCCTAAAGCGACTTAACACGAAATCTCGAAATTCATTTTTCTCTTCACAATATGCTCTTACATGCCACCTGATCCCATCATAGACTAAGCTGTGAGGCGCAATAATTCGACCTCGAACCTCAGGTGTAGAGAGCGATACATAGTCAATATCGACGCGAAGGTTAGCCCTTGCTGCCGCAATTAATCCTCGAACAATGCTTGGTGATATAGCCCTTTCAGGAACGTTCAATACGGTCGATTGAGCTTCCCCCCAATTAAAGAACTCGAAGGTCTCTTCTTGGTTATATTGCTGATGAAGCATAAGTAGATACTCATGAGCAGTGCCTTGAGTAAATAAAGGCTTAAAGTTGTCTGCTGGCCTATAGCCTTTAATTGTTCTATCCAGTATCAATTGACCTTGGTCAGTTAAGCTAATGTACTTGTTGATATCCCTAGAAGCTTGTTGTCTCCCTATGTGAAAAGCATCACATAGGTGATTTGTCGTCAATCGACCCTCCCAAAGAGCAATGATCTCAATTAGTCGAAATCGTACTTGTTGGTCCCATTTGATATCTGCTTGACTCATGTTCGTGCTCATAAATGTTACATGTTGATGTATACAGTATATACATGTAGTGAAAAAGTACATATATTTATTGTGGATATTGGCAAGGGCAGGAAAAGTCAGGAATCTTTACTGTGAGAGAGTCGATGGTATTGAAAGCTGTAACCTGATTTAGTGGCCACAAATTCAAACTGGTTGATTTTCAGTCAAGAAAAACAACATAACTCGAGATAGATACGATGATGTATGCCGGATTGACCAAAGTTATCGCAATAAATTCTTATCAGAAAAACAAGATGTTTTCTGAGTATTCTTTTGACGCTCCCACTCAGATCACTGGCGGTAACGGAGAAGGCAAAACATCACTTTTAAGGCTCATTCCGTTCTTTTATGGAGCGACTGGCACGCAGATCGTCAGGAAATCGAATGTCAATAAGCCCTTTGCAGAATGGTATTTACCACACAACAACAGTTATATTGTTTTCGAGTACATTACTGCTCGTGGTCAAGTTGCTCATGTCATTTGTTATCGAAACCTTAGTACTAAAGGTGGCATTGTTTACCTTTTCGTTAAAGGTCAGTTTGAGCAGTCAGTGATCATTAAACAAGACAGCGAAGATAAGCCTTACGCTATCGGCTGTACAAAGCTGGCCGCGGAGCTGAACGCTAACGGCTTAGAATACGAGTCGCGTATTACTAGCGTCAAAGAGTACCGCGAAATTATCCAAAATATTAATGCAGGGAATTTGAGCAATCAGTTCCTGAGCTACTCTTTGTGCTCTGGTCGTCATGATGTCCGTCACATTGAAAAAATCACAGCGGCGTTGATTCAAGGTGAATTCAATATGGCCGACACAAAGGCGCTTTTCCTGGATATCCTCGAGCAAGGAAATAGCACATTAGAGTTTGGTGTGGATGCAAACAGAATTGAACAATGGTGTGATGACTACAACGGCCTAACAGCGTTCCTAGCCAAAAAAGAAGCGTTCATTGAAGCTATTGCGAACAATAAGCAGATTGCCTATCTAACCACTCAGCTCGCCAATGCCTTAACAATCATTCGTGAAGCCTCTGAAAGCCTTGATGAATCTCTTAAGAAAACCGAAATCGAGCGCTCAGATTTTCTTGAAAACAGTGACAAGCAGATTGGCGAAATTAATCAAGATAAGCTTGATAAAGAGGTTCAAAAGAGCGCTCTTCAACGCTCTATCACAAGTATTAACTCTGAGATCGAAGTACATCACAGCAAGCTTATAACATACGAAAATAGTGGTTATCCAGAACTGTCCGTTAAGCTAAAGCAATTGCCAGAAATGGAAGACAGGGTGGCACAACAAAGACAAAGTTACGCCGATCTTGAAACTAAGGTAAATGATGCGAAAGCAAAGTATGAGAAAGACAAACAAAACCTTGTTAGTAAGTTCAATAAAGAAAAGTCTGACCTAACAGAGCAAAAACTTGATGCCGAGAAAGAGTGCAAGGTTAAAAAAGACAAGATAGACGATGTATATCAGCCACAGTTAAAGGAACTGACCCAAACCCATACGATTTTTACAGCGGATAAATCTCAGGCTCTTATGGAGCATAGGGCTGAACTCGCTACTCAAAAGCAGCGACTAAAGAACCCAGATATTGATGAGTTTCTCATTGAGCAGAGAGAGCAGTTGGAGTCTGAGAAGGACAGATTACAAGAACAAGTAGACACGTTAAAACACACGACAACTTTGAGTGAGAAGGAAGGAGTCAACTTACAAACTAAACGTGAAAAGCTACTCGAAAGATTAGAGGCCACTCGTCGAAATATGCGCGATGCCGAAACCAGGCTAAAAGTAGTCAGTAACCGATTAGACCCAGATTCAGGAACCTTGTTCTCGTTCCTGGAGGCTAATCGACAGGGGTGGCAAAGCTCTCCACTTGGTCGTGTTCTCACCGATGAGCTTTTGATGGACACGACACTCACACCATCAATGACTGAAGATTCAGGTTCAATGTACGATTTATATATCGATACGAGCAACCTAGCAGATTGTAGTGTCACCAACAAAGCTGATGTGGAAGAGCAGGCTCACTTGATGGACCGTATCGTTGAGCTTGAAGACGCAGAGGCTGATTTCAATAAGCAAATTTTGAAAAATGATTTTGCTGTTAAGCAGTCAACGCTTGAGTTATCACGATTACGCAATGAACTGCGAAACGCTGAGGGTGACCTATCACAAACTAAGGTTAACCTTAAAAACAAGAAAATAGAGATTGCCCGTGCAAAAGAGGGCTTAGTCGAAAAAATTAATATAAACATCAAATCGATTGAGAAAGCTATAGCCCTGATTGATAGGGAAATCTCAGTAACGCTTGAACGTTTTGAAGAAGCAAAATTAGAGCTAAACAACGACAGGCTTACTCAAATTAGCAATGTTGAATCATCACTTGATCTCACGATCGGAGCTATAGATGAACTACTGGAAAAAAGTACTCTGACGTTGGGCGAGAACAAACAGCGTATCAAAACGGAGTATGAACAGCGGTTGAGTGATCAAGGTATTAGCGGTGAAATCTATCAACGCTACAAAGAAGAAATTGAATTGCTTGATAATGAGATCAAAAACTTAAAAGTGAAGTCTCATAAAATCAAAGAATACGAGATATGGCTTGCTGTTTATGAAGTGGATGATCCTAAGAGACGTGACGATCGAAATACTAAGGTCAAAGAACTTGAAACGGTGCATCAAGAGTTTGAATCTTTTGAAACTAAACTGAAAGAGTTGAGAGCCAAAGCTCATCGAACCAAAAAAGAGTTTGATGAGAAGCTCTCTATCTTGAGAAACCACAAACAGCGAGCTGACAGTGCAATCTCTCGCCTAACTAACTATGTGATGTTTGAGGGCGAAGAAGGCAGCCAAGAAGCGCTCGATTATAACGGCGATTTAAATTCACTCTTGAGCTATGTAGAGAGCAAACTCCCGGAGTTAGAGAGGCTTACTAAGCTACGTAAAAAAGATATACAACAGATGGAAACTATCACTCTCAACCTTGGTGACGGGGAGCTGTATCGTTTCTGGAATGAAAGCAGCCGAAACGCCATTACAGAGGATATTGTTGCTAGTGACTCTAAGCGAATAGATATTCTAGAAATCATCATGAATGACATTATTCCTCAGGTGACCAGCATAACAATTGAAAGCGCGGTCAACATGGGGCGCATGCTCGTTGACTTCAAGCATCGGCTACTCGGCTTCGACCGTGACATTAAGAAACTTGGTCGTAATATCTCTGAACAAGTAAAGCTCAATAACACGTTCTCGGTGGTTGGTTCTATTGACATTAACGTTGAAAGTTCACTTTCCAAACTACAAGGTTGGCAAGATATTATTAACTTCTCTGAGATTTACGAAGAGTGGGATAAAACGGGATCTGCTGAGCTACCAACCAAAGAGTTTTTCAACGCTTTAAGCACACTGACATACCATATTAGTGCCGAGAAAGTTAAAAAGCCTACTGAGCTGTTTGACATCAAATTTGAAGTCATCGAGAACAACCAGCGTAAAACGGCCAAAACAGATAAAGATATGCGTGATTTGGCCAGTAATGGTACGAACTTGCTCATTCAATCCATGTTGTATTTAGCACTTCTGACACAACAACGTGGAGCAAGTCGACTATCAATAACTTACCCAACCGATGAGATTGGTAAGCTGACGGCAGAAAACCAAGCCAAACTGCTCAAAATGATGGGGGCACACAACTTCAATGTTATCGCGGCTCAACCCGATGGCAATAATCGTACGGCCAACTTATTTAAGTATCTGTATCACTTAACGCCTTACAAGAACATTTTCAACAAACCTAAAGTAAGCAAACTTGCGTTAGCTAAAGCCGCTGAAACTAGCACAGGAGTAGAAGCATGAAGCCAGTATCACAAGTCTTAGAATCTCTACTTAGTGGTAGCTTTATCTGCCCAGCAACGGATCGTGAAGCTTACAAGACGCTTAAAGAGGATCGTACACGCCGAGAAATCAATCAAGCGTTGACTCTTATGGGGCGCGAGCTCCAATGTACGAGCAGAACCAGCGCCTATTATGTTACCTATAAAAGTATCGACGACCACAATCGTCGTCAGGTGACCGCGTTGATGAGTAATGTACACGGTATCATTCGACCTGTGGTTAAGTTCGTAGCGACAGTCAGTGAGGCTGCTCAAGTTGAAGCTGTGATGGTTGGTGGTGATGAGTTAAATGTGCCTGTGCTGAGTGCGCAAATCCAATCGTCTCCTAGCTTGATGGAGAAACTCGATAGTATTTATCGACTTCCAAAAGTGAGTCGGAAAAAAGTGCGTGACAGTGCAGCGGATAAACTCAATGTAGTTGTCGAATTTCTGGTTAAAGAAGGGGTGGCTCATTTAGTAAACAAAGAGCGCCAACTCTATGTGATGACGGGAAAATTAGACTTTGTCTACGAGGTGCTCGATTTCATCGATACGCATGAAAAGATCGTTGAGACAGTTAACAAAGCAAACGAGAACCAAGGGGAGTTCGACTTTTGATGAGCCCTCAAAACAATGGGAAACATGGTGGTGTTAACCACATGCTTCGCTTAATCAGCCAAGCAAAGGACACATTAACGCATGTTTTTGAAAATGGCACGATACGTGAGACTCATGAAAACGCCAATGACCTACGTAAATTAAAAGAAGCCCGTGTTGTTATCGTGACAAGCCGCGGCTACCGCGTGCACCCTAAGATGGAAGCATTGATGAACTACTTCCTTGAAACGGAAGCGAGTTCATTTCTTGGGACTCAACATGCTGAGCGCATTCCAGAAATTCAGAGCTTAGCGCAAGAATACCTGGAAGCTAAATTAAATGGCAAAAGAGAACAAGAGGCGGATAGGTTTAATAGCCTTGAAGGTGTGGTTTATGAAATCACAATGGACTTGCAAGAGTCTTGTCGTCGCTTAAGAAACCGTATCAGTTATGATTTTGGCTATGGCCATACGCTCGCTCAAAAACAAAAAGAGAACCAAGTTGCTATAGAGCAAGCTGAAAAGCTTGTTACTGGCATGAAAGCTTTCTCTTTTAAGTTGTTGAGTGAAATGGCTGGAGATAACTCCGAGCTCAACACCTTGTTTTGTGCTGAAATGCACAGTGCGATTCGTAGTTGCCAACAAGAGCTCGGATCTATCCTAATTCAACTCCGAGCTTTGATGCTGAAGTATCGTAACCGCGAACGCGATAAGGACCTGATCAATGCCTTTGATCGGTTTATTGATCAAGAGCCACACTGGACACCAAGTGACGATTTGATTTTGCCTGATGAGGTAGCAAAGCACGATGGTATACCGATGTTTTGGCTTTCAGAGCCGTTACAATTTGCGCATCACCCAAATCCTGATGATATGGACCAAGAGCCGGAATTGGCTGATATTGTTGAAAAAATTACGGCACAGCCTGCAGAACAAGAAGAGCTTCCGGTTGTTGAAGAAGCTGAGCGACGAGAATTGACTCTTGATGTTGAAATACAAGAGCTGATTGAAGCGGACATTGATTCTCATTGCGATACCTTTTTTGCTGAAGCCTTTATTGGTAAGGGAAAAACCAGCATTTCCGCTTTGGAGTATTACGAGCAAATCAATAGTGACTTACCGGAAGATCTTGACCAGCTCACTTGCGCTAAAGACGTGTGGCTATTTAGCGTGCTTAATTTCCATAGTTCAATGCTTCCCGAAGATAGCAAAGGCTTTACCGTTGAGCCTATCGGGTCTTATACCTATTTAGCAAAAGGTAGCAATATAGGTTACGGCAACCTTCACTTAGAAGATGTGTCTATAGCGAGGAAACTGTGAGTAGAATTATTGATGATATAACGGGTAGTGATTTATATCGGTTAAAGCAACTCTTCTCTCCTGCGAAGGTTAATGAAGGTGCCAGTGTAGCGCTGAGTGGCGTGTTTGATACTTTTCATCGCGACTTTAGTGTTGGGAGCGCCAGAGGAGAACATTTGCAGCTGACGCCTAGAGATATACGTCAAATTAGGAAGGTGATTAAAGAGCAATCTGGTTTTGATCTTTTAACTGATCCCATCCCTAATTCTCGAACGGATATGGCTCAGTTCTTTCCTAACGAGAAGTTAAGCTCAAGTCCTGTCAAAGACAAGGTCATTAAAGTTTATGGGATTTTGTCCACGAACATAAATGGTAAATCATATGACTTACAAGAGGGCATGAACATTGAGGTAGCTCTAAGTCATTTGACGAGCATTGAGCACAGCCAAGTTGTGATTGTTGAAAACTATGAAGCATTTTCTAAGTTTAGATTAGTACAAACCGACATAGGGCCTAACCCTCTTATCGTTTACCGGGGGGATAAGGACACGGGAGTAATCTCAAAAGAAATTGCGTTGGCTTTTCCAGACGTAGAGCTTATAGCTTGGTTTGATACCGATCCTAAAGGTATTTCTTTAGCTTTATCATCGGGAGCGACTTATATGCTGCTACCAAATTTATCTATGGGTTCTCTCAAAAAACATGGTCGTTCAGACTTGTTTGCAGACCAATACCAAAACTGGGATCGTGTCTCAAAACTTATCCCCCCTAAGTTAGAGTCCATAATGTCTGAACTGGAAAAAGGGATAACCCAAGAGTCAATCATGGTAAATCAAATAGCCGTAAGGTTACATCAAATTTAGTCACCTTTACCCTGGGGTAATCAATCAAATGTTGTGAAGCTCATGCAGAGTGCCTACAAGACTGTTAAGTGCTGCTAATCTAGCCACTGAATTATTTATAAAGATTAAACGAATTTTGTGGCTTTTTTAAAATGCTCGATCATTTGGATATTTCCTTATCTTAAGGCACGTAAAAAGCGCCTAAAATCGGAGCTTTATCAATTCAACTCATTCAATTTCATATATAATCGCCCTCAATAGTCTGCGCTTGAAAGCAGAGTCCTACATTATTCGAGTAATTAAGAACATGGCAAAAGCACCCGCTAACAAGAAACCCGCCTCAAAAGCTAAGCCTGCGTCAAAAGCTAAAAAAGCGACCAAAGGCTTTGAAGAGACCCTTTGGGATACCGCTAATCAGTTGCGTGGCAGTGTTGAGTCATCTGAATACAAACACGTGGTATTAAGTCTTGTGTTCTTAAAGTTCATCAGCGACAAGTTTGAAGCACGCCGTCAGAAGATGATAGACGATGGGCAAGACGCTTTTGTTGAGATGAAAGAGTTCTACCAACAAGACAACATCTTCTTTTTGCCAGAAGATGCGCGTTGGTCATTTGTTAAAGCGCGCGCTAAGCAAGACGATATCGCTATCATCATTGATACCGCTTTATCGACTATCGAAAAAAACAACCCAAGCTTAAAAGACGCTCTGCCAGACAACTACTTCTCGCGCCAAGGTCTGGAAGTGAAAAAGCTGGCGTCACTTATCGACAGCATTGAAAATATTGATACGCTGGCGAACGAATGTGACATGAGCGAAGAAGACTTAGTCGGTCGTGTTTACGAATACTTTCTAGGTAAGTTTGCAGCAACCGAAGGCAAAGGTGGTGGCGAGTTCTATACGCCTAAGTCAGTGGTAACGCTATTGGCTGAAATGCTAGAACCCTTCCAAGGTAAGATCTACGATCCGGCTTGTGGCTCCGGCGGTATGTTTGTTCAGTCTTTAAAGTTCATTAAAGAGCATGAGGGGCGCACCAAAGACATCGCTATTTATGGCCAAGAGCTGACCTCGACTACTTATAAACTGGCGAAGATGAACTTAGCCATTCGTGGTTTATCGGGCAACTTAGGTGAGCGTGCAGCCGATACCTTCTTTGCTGACCAGCATAAAGACTTAAAAGCCGATTACATCATGGCGAACCCACCGTTTAACCTTAAAGGTTGGCGTAATGAGGCCGAGCTAACCGATGATGCGCGCTTTGCTGGCTATCGCACACCGCCAACAGGCAATGCCAACTACGGTTGGATTTTGCACATGCTCTCTAAGCTAAGTGAAACAGGCACTGCTGGTTTTGTTCTGGCGAACGGCTCTATGAGTTCAAACACGTCCGGCGAAGGTGAGATCCGCCAGCAGCTAATCGAGAACGATCGCGTTGAATGTATGATTGCTCTGCCGGGGCAGCTGTTCTTCACTACGCAGATCCCTGTGTGTATCTGGTTTATCACAAAAGACAAAACCGAGAACACCACCAAAGGTTTCCGTAACCGCCAAAAAGAGACTTTGTTTATTGATGCTCGTGAAATGGGCACCATGATTAGTCGCACCAATAAAGAACTGACCAAAGACGATATCGCGCTGATTGCCGACACTTACCATGCTTGGCGTTGTGATGAAGCAGAACTTAAAGCGCGTATTGAGCGTGGCGACGGCAAAGTCGAGAAGTATGAAGACCAAGCAGGCTTTAGCAAATCAGCGACCATTACTGATATCAAGGCTAATGACTTTGTACTGACTCCGGGCCGTTATGTTGGTTCAGCTGACGTGGAAGATGACGGCATTCCGTTTGAAACCAAGATGAGTGAGCTCACACAAACCCTGTACAGCCAAATGAAGCAATCCAAAGAGCTAGACAAAACCATTCGCCAGAACTTGGAGGCATTGGGTTATGGGGAATAAGTTCAAGTTAGGTGAGTTATTGGAAGTATTGACTGATTATCATGCTAATGGCGCATACAAGAAGCTAAAAGAGAATGTTGAGCTATTGGATAGTCCTGATTATGCAGTGATGATTCGGACGACCAACTTCGAGCAATCTAACTTTTCTGACAGTCTTAAATTTATAACCAAGCACGCATATGATTTCTTGGCGAAATCGAAAGTTTATCCTAACGATATAATCATGAATAAGATTGCTAATGCTGGCTCATCATATTTGATGCCAGATTTAGGAAGACCTGTATCATTGGCTATGAATTTGTTTTTGTTGCGTGTAGACGCTGAGAAAGTAAACCCTAGATATTTATATCTGTTTTTGAAAATTAATGAAGCGTACGTTAAGTCCTTTGCGAATGGCTCTGTTACTAAAACGATAACAAAAGAAGCTGTTCGAAATTTAGATATTGAGCTGCCGAGCAGGCTTATACAAGATAAGATTGTAAAGCAATTTAGTGATATTAATGAAAAAATCACCATCAACAGCCAAATCAACCAAACCCTAGAGCAAATAACGCAAACGTTGTTCAAATCTTGGTTTGTTGATTTCGACCCTGTAAAGGCAAAAATGAATGGCGAACAGCCAAAAGGGATGGATGCGCCTTTTCTTTCAAAAGAAGTTGCCTCGCTTTTCCCAAAAAAGCTTGTTGAGTCTGAGTTGGGTTTGATTCCTGAGGGGTGGGGTGTTGGTGAATTATCAAAGCTGTTTGAACTCCACAGGGGATTCGACTTACCAAAATCTAAACGCCAAGACGGGGAATATCCTGTCTATGCTGCGGGCGGTTATCATGGTGCCCACAATGAGTTCAAAATGGAGCCTCCGGGTATCATAACTGGGCGAAGTGGCGTGATTGGGAATGTATATCTATCTCTTGATAAGTATTGGCCACTAAATACAACGCTTTATGTTCGAGAGTTTAGAACATGCGGGCCATATTATGCCTACCACTTACTCCGTTCACTAGATCTAAAGTCCTTAAACTCTGGTTCGGCAGTACCGAGTCTAAATCGTAACTTTGTACACTCAACAAATGTGTGTCATCCGGACTCTGATGTATTGGCGAAGTTTGAAGAGATTGTTACTCCTCTGTTTGAAAAGATGGTCGCTAATAATGAACAAAATAAGTCTCTCTCAGAGCTACGCGATACTCTTCTTCCTAAATTGCTTTCCGGCGAAATCGACTTAGAAAACGTGCAAGTAGAACAAGCTAAAGCACTAGCAGAGTAACCTTTCGTCATTCCAGAAAGTGAGGAACGAACTTATCAGGAATCTCGTTTTTGACGGTGGTGAAAAGCGAGATCTCAGATACCTCGCGCCTCGGTTCTGAGATAACGAAGGTGGGAATTAGATGAATCCGAAATAGAACAAAGCAAAGCGTAGGTGGAACCATAATATAATGAACGCAACTAATACTCGTGAAATCGACATTTCTGAATTGACGACACTGTGTGAAACAAGCACTTTGCAAAAAGGCATCTTGCTTTCACGCAGTGGTGCAGTACGCAAGCTTAACCTTGTTGGCAACACCGCGACCGCACAGGTCAAAGGCAGCCTCAATTATCAAGTGAGCCTCGATTTCACTGGCGATCTGGTTGGCACTTGTACTTGCCCTGCGGCGCAATATCAAATGTTGTGCAAGCACGGCGTGGCGGTTGCCCTTTGCCTACAAGACCAAGAACAAGCTTTAAACCAAAGTAGTGAACGAGATACCATAAAAAATCACCTGCAAAGCCTTGGTGAAGAGGCCATGGTAGAGATGCTACTCGAATACCTAGAAGAAGATGAGTACACATGGAATGCACTGCTGACAAAAATTGAAATACGCGAAAAGCCAGCCGTATATGGCGAGCTGAAAAAGTTGGTTACCCAAGCCTTACCGCGAGAACAGCTCTGGGATTGGCGAGAAAGCCATGATTATTTCAACTCAGCAGAAATTCAATTGAACATGATCATTGAATCAATGCAAAGCCTTAACGCCGATCATCAATGGAAATTAATCAACTACCTTGTTGAACGGTTGAATAAGGTGCTAGAGCAAATTGATGACTCCAATGGCGATCGTTATGGCATTGAAAGCATGATTAACGAACACATGCCAAAGACGCTGGCAAAGCTTAATTGGAGTGAGCAAGAGAAAGCGCAGTGGATGTTTGAGCGTTTGACCCATTACGAATTTGACGTATTTCCTTCGATTGAAGAGAGTTTTGGAGCGATTTGGCAATCTAACACCCACTTTCTAACCTTATGCCGCCAAGCGATAGATCAAGCATCGCAAGATGAGAGTAGCTGGAACTTACGCTCATGGGCAGTTCCGTTAATGAAACACAGCTCAGATTGGCGTGAAGTGGCGGAAATTAAACAAAAAATAGCACGAACGTGTCGAGATTATCTTGAAGTTGTTGATATGTTCATTGATGAGCAAGAGCCGTTAGAAGCTGAGTTTTGGTTAGCTAAGGCGAAAAAAATGGCGAGTGATTATGAACTTCGTGCGTGCGAACAAGCTCAATTCCGTCTTTATGTTGAACTAGGTGAAATCCATTCTGCATGGGTATTAGCTAACCGTTTGTTAGAACAATCACCAAGCTTTCAATATTATCAACAGTTAGCGAAGTTTAAAGCCAATTACCAAATTGATGATGTTGAATTTTTCTCCCGCACTGAACTGCTACTTGCCAATGCCTATCAACAACCAGACCGCTATAATCAAGCTTCTGATCGTACGGATGCCTTGGTTCTGTTCTATATCGATAACCAGCAATTAGACAAAGCGTGCGAATGGGTTGCCGAACATAAAATATCAATACAAGGACTTATTTCGCTTGCCGATCAAATTGTGGATGATAAACCTGAAAATACGCTGGATTATTATCTGCGAGCAGTCTCATCTTATATCGAACAGACCAATAATACGGCTTACGATCAAGCTTTAGAGTTACTTCGACGTTTAGAGAATATGCTGAAATCGCATCCTACTCAATTGGCGACATTTTATAGTCAGGTGGCGCAACTCGCTACCACGTACAAGCGTAAGCGTAATATGTTCGCTTTAATTCAGAAATATTATTCAAAATATATCTGATTCTGCGGAGGTGACAAGATCTGCGGTGTTGAGAAAATGGAACAAAGCCCGAAACCGAGTTACTACAAAACAAATTTAAATAACTCAATTTAGAAAACAACAAACAACGTCAAACAGCAGTAGGAAAAGGCGATGAGCTTAAAATTCACAGAAGCCAAATTAGAACAGGCCATTATTGAGCTATTGGGTGAGCAAGGCTACCCACACGTAGTGGGTGAACAAATAGCGCGTGAAGACAAAGAACAAGTACTCATTGTCGATGACTTACGACGCTACCTTGCCAAGCAGTACCGAGGCGATGCTATAACCGAGAGCGAAATTGACACCATTGTTCGTATGATCTCAACGTTGCCTGCCAGTGATTTATACCATAGCAATAAAACCTTCTGCCAATGGCTAACCAATGGCTTTCTGTTTAAGCGTGAAGATCGCTCAAAGAAAGACCTCTATATTGAGTTAATCGACACAAGACATTTGGCACAAGCCTTACGCTTGATGTTTGTCCCGTTGCTAGAGAATAAATCTAAATCAGATAATACTGATAGAGAAGTTGCAGAGGGTAATGTTAGTTACTTAGAAACATATCGCCTAGACCCGACTGATACCAATATCTATAAAATCGTTAACCAGCTAGAGATTGAAGGTGTCGATGAACAAGTTCGAATCCCTGATGGTATCCTTTATGTGAACGGCTTACCGCTGGTGGTGTTTGAATTCAAAAGTGCCGTGCGAGAGAAAGACGCGACCATCTTTGATGCATGGAAGCAAATTTGCGTTCGTTATCGCCGTGATATTCCCAAGCTGTTCGTCTACAACGCGATGTGCATCATCAGCGATGGCGTGAACAACAAAATGGGCAACCTGTTTGCGCCGTATGAGTTTTTTTACGCGTGGCGCAAAGTAACGGGCAACGAGTCTACCGAAAAAGAGGGTATTAATTCCCTCTACACCATGATTGCCGGGTTGTTTAACCAAACTCGATTACTTGATGTAGTGAAGAACTTTGTCTTCTTCCCTGATACCTCTAAGAAAGAGATAAAAGTCTGTTGTCGTTACCCGCAGTACTACGCAGCGCGTAAGCTTTACTACAACATCGACAAAGAACGTAAGCCATACGGTAGTGGTAAAGGCGGTACTTACTTTGGTGCAACAGGGTGTGGTAAGAGCTTTACCATGCAGTTTCTATCTCGCCTATTGATGAAAAGCATCGATTTTGAAAGCCCGACCATTGTACTTATTACCGACCGCAACGATCTCGATGACCAGCTTTCTAAACAGTTCTGTAATGCCTCTGATTACATTGGTGATGAGATGGTGGTGCCAGTTAAAAGCCGTCAAGATTTAAGAGATAAGCTACAAGGCATCAAGAGTGGTGGTGTGTTCCTGACTACCATTCATAAGTTCACCGAAGACATCGAATTGCTTTCAGAGCGTACAAACATCATCTGTATTTCTGATGAAGCGCACCGTTCACAGGTCAACCTCGATAAGAAAGTGGTGATCAAATATCAAGATGGTGTAGCCGTCGATGTGAAAGAGACATACGGCTTTGCTAAGTATCTACACGACTCTCTGCCAAGCGCGACTTACGTTGGCTTCACCGGAACGCCGATCGATGCCACCCTTGATGTATTCGGTGATGCAGTAGACAGCTACACCATGACAGAATCTGTTAATGATGAAATTACGGTTCGTATTGTTTATGAAGGCCGAGCCGCTAAAGTCATTCTTGATAACAGCAAGCTTGAAGAGGTCGAGAAATACTACCAAGCGTGCGCAGAAGCGGGCACCAATGAACATCAGATAGAAGAGAGCAAGAAAGCTTCTGCCAATATGAACGCGATTCTTGGCGACCCTGACCGTATTGAAGCTTTGGCGAAAGACTTTGTTGAACATTATGAAGGGCGAGTTAAAGAAGGTTCTACGATAAAGGGCAAGGCGATGTTTGTCTGTGCGAGTCGTGAAATCGCGTTTGATTTTTATAAGCAAGTCAAAATCTTAAGGCCAGAATGGTTTGAGGAAAAGCTATCAATTGATGGCGTCGAGCTGACTGATAAAGAGAAAGAAGAGTTAAAGCCACTTGCGATGGTGCAAATGGTGATGACGCGCGGCAAAGACGATGATCCTGATCAGTACAGCCTGTTAGGAACCAAGGAATATCGAAAATCGCTCGACCAGCAGTTTAAGAGTCCTAAGTCGAATTTCAAAATAGCCATTGTAGTCGACATGTGGTTAACAGGTTTTGACGTTCCTGAATTGGATACTATCTACATCGATAAGCCGTTGCAGAAACACAACCTGATTCAAACCATCTCACGTGTTAACCGTAAGTTTGAAGGCAAGGCGAAAGGGCTGGTTGTCGATTACATTGGTATCAAGTCGCGAATGAATCAAGCCTTAGCAATGTATTCAAAGGCTGATGAGACTAACTTTGAAGATATTCGTTTTTCTGTCATTGAGGTGAAGAACCACCTCGATCTATTAAGACAGATGTTCCACAAGCTCGATACGTCAGGTTATTACACAGGAGAGCCGTGTAAGCAGCTGGAGTGCCTTAATCAGTCGGCAGAATACATCCTTCAAACCAAGAAAGGCGAAACCCGATTCATGGCTTTAGTGGGCCGTATGAAGGCGGCTTATGATGTTTGCTGTGGTAGTGAATTGTTATCTCAGCAAGAGCGTGACCAAATTCACTTCTATATCGCAGTGCGCTCTATCATCTTTAAGCTAACCAAAGGTGATGTACCAGACACGGCACAAATGAATAGACGTGTTCGTGAGTTAGTGGCAGAAGCACTTCGTGCCGATGGAGTAGAAGAGATCTTTACGATTGGTGATGAGCACGCCGAAGCTATCGATATTTTTGACGAAGATTACCTAGCTCGTATCAACAAGATTAAGCTGCCAAACACCAAGATTCAGTTGCTTCAAAAGCTGTTAGAGAAGGCGATAAGTGATTTTAAAAAGGTCAACCAGCTGCAAGGCATGAACTTCTCTAAGCGCTTCCAATCGCTGGTGGAGCAGTATAACGAACGCCGTGAAAATGATGTGTTGAATGGCGAGGAGTTCGATACCTTCTCTCAAGAAATGACCGACATTATCTTTGATATCGTGAAAGAAATGGGCTCGTTTGAAGACCTAGGCATCGACCTAGAAGAGAAAGCGTTCCTCGATATCTTGAACCACATGCGCAAGAAGTACGATTTCACTTACGACGATGACAAGATGCTCGAACTGGCGAAGGAGATGAAAACCACAGTAGACAATGTCGCTCAATACCCAGACTGGGCAGGCCGCGATGATATCAAAGCCAAGTTGAAAGTGGATTTAATCTTACTGCTACACAAATACGGCTTCCCACCAGTTGCCAATGATGATGTTTACAAAGGCGTGCTAGAGCAGGCTGAGAATTATAAGAAGAATGTGTAGTCGCTTTAAATTTGATGACATTTGATTTTATCAATGAGTATTTCAGCTAAAACAATCACTTTAGCTGAAATACTCGAATAGAGATCTAACCTCGAATGATCATTTGCTCGCGCTCAGGACCTACCGATACCATCACGATTGGAACACCCATTAACTCTTCGATACGAGTAACGTAATCTTGTGCTGCTTGAGGAAGGCTCTCAAACGTGCGGCAACCCGTGATGTCTTCATCCCAGCCAGCCATATCTTCATATACGGGCTTTAGCTCAGCCGTTTGTGGCCAAATCGGGTTCTCTGTGTGCTCTCCTGAGTAAGCAGTACAGATCTTAAGCTCAGACAAACCAGACAGGCAATCAATCTTAGTCAGTGCGATTTCCGTTGCAGCTTGCAGGTCAACACCGTTGCGAGTTGCCACTGCATCAAAGTAACCCATATCACGTGGTCGACCCGTAGTTGCGCCGTATTCGTTAGAGCTTTCGCGGAAGCTGTCTTGTTCTTCCATTGCAGTTACTAGCGTGCCAGTACCAACAGACGAGCTGAATGATTTAGCAACAGCGATAACACGTTCAGGACGAAGTGCAGGTAAACCGCTACCAATGCCAGCATAAGCTGCGGTTACATTCGAAGATGTTGTCCAAGGGTATTCACCGTAGACAAGGTCGCGACCTGCGCCTAACTGAGCTTCAAACAGTAGGTTTGCGTCTTGTGATTGCAGCGCTTTAAGCGGCTCAGTTACGTTGCAGATGAACGGGCGCCACGCTTTAGTTACTTCAAGTAGCCATTCTGTCATTTCAGAAGCAGTCTGGGAGAAGTCACATTGAGGGTAGAGCGCTTTAAGCTGAGGCATCTTCCAATCAAGTAGGAATTGAATACGCTGCTCTAAAATTTCAGGTTGATTCAGCCAACCGACAAGAATGCCTTTCTTCATTACACGATCGCCGTACGCTGGTGCAATGCCTTGACGTGTAGAGCCGTAAGCGCCATCGCCCAAACGCTCTTCTTCAAGCGTATCTTCAAGAGCATGTAAAGGGAGGCACAGTGTCGCACGATCTGAGATCGCCATTTTCACTTTGATGCCAGCCTCTTGAACTTCTGCAATTTCTTGAGTTAGCGCAGCAGGGCTGATCACCATGCCTGGGCCAAGAACCGCCGTACAATCAGGATTAAAAATACCACTAGGTAGTTGGTGCAGTTTGAATGTACCGAAGTCGTTTACTACGGTATGGCCTGCATTGTTTCCGCCTTGAAAACGAATGCTAGCAGAAGCTTGGTCTGCTAAAAAATCGACGATGCGGCCTTTGCCTTCATCACCCCAGTTTGCGCCCACAACAACGATAGATGGCATAATTTTTCTCCTAACTGATTGAGGAATCATGTTAGGCCTACAAGGTGGATAAGAGAAATTAATTATCTTTATTATCTTGATAAGGATTTCATATATCCTTAAAGTCTTAAGCTACAAACGAGATTCCCTATCACGTTCGTTCCTCACTCACTGTAGGGAATGACGATGGGGCATTCTTTACTTTTAGGGAATGATATTAGTGACACGAGAGAGAGGACATGATGCTCGATATTAATTTGTTGAAGACGTTTGTGACGCTTGCGGAGTACAAGCATTTTGGGAAAGCGGCCAATGCACTGCACATGACACAACCCAATGTGAGTTTGCACCTAAAACAACTGGAACAACAAACACGCATAAAGTTGATAGAGAGAAGCCCTTTTCAATTGACTCAAGCGGGTGAACGGCTATTGGAAACAAGCCAAAGAACGCTACTCGAACTGCAGATTTGTCAGGCCGATCTCAATGCCATTAACGACCTTAAAATAGGGACGTTAACCATTGCCGTAAGTGACATCATTTCTCGATTTTTGCTAATTCGTCCGTTCCAGAAGTTCAAAGCGCAGTATCCCGGTATTGACCTTACGCTCTTGAATACCACGTCATCTCAGGCATCGAATTTAGTTAAAAATGCTCAAGCGGATATTGGTTTTGTTATCGCCAAAGAGCAGCACAACGAGTCTTTGTATTTCACTAAGCTGCAAGAGCTTTCTTGGTGTGCGCTTGGCGATGGGGTTGATATCCGAGACTCTGATGCAGAGCTCACTTTGATTCTACTAGGTCATGATACGAGAACGCGTGACTTTATTGATGAAGGTTTACCAAGCCTTAATCTACCTAATTATAGGGTGATGGAAGTAGGGAGTGTCGATGCTCAAATCGACTGGGCAGAAGCGGGATTTGGTGTGGCTATTGTCCCGGAGTTTGCGGTATCAACCAAGCAGCACCTGCATTCGAAAGTGACACCATTGACCAACTTCTCGAGCACCAGTCTTGGTTATATTGTTCGGCAGAACCAAGTCTTGTCGAAAGCAACCAAGCAGCTGTTAGGTTGGGTGAATGATGAGATTATTTCATTGCAAAACAAATAAATACAATCATTGAGTTTGACTCAATCAGCCCACCTCGAGTGGGCTTTTTTGTCCCTGGAAAGCCTCGTTTTTACTGAATCAATAATCTTTGGAACAAACTAGCGCTCACCATCAACTATTCGTCCCGCAAATCAGAGTTTCAAAATTCATCGTTGACAAAGTTTGATAATCAAACTAAATTTCAAATTATTACTTTGATTGTCAAATTACTTGTCAATCAAAGGGCTTTTATTTGCAACGATCATCTAACCACAAACACAAGCTAAGGACGCCATTTTGAGTTTTCCAACACGTCACCAACACAACTTTTCTTCACATAACAGTCAAGGTGAGAAACGCACGTTCTATGTCCTGTTATTGACCGTCGTTACCATGGTTGTCGAAATTGTTGCAGGTACTATTTACGGCTCGATGGCATTGCTTGCCGATGGTTGGCACATGGGGACGCACGCCGCAGCGTTTGGTATCACCTTATTTGCATACCGTTATGCGAAGAAACATGCCGAGAGCGAACGTTTCTCTTTCGGTACTGGCAAAGTCAGCGTGTTAGGGGGCTACACCAGCGCGATTGCATTGGGGATTGTGGCATTGTTGATGCTGGTGGAATCAGTACATCGTTTGTTTAACCCACAAGCGATTCAGTTCAATGAAGCGATCATCGTTGCTTGTATTGGTTTAACTGTGAATGTGGTGAGTATGTTTTTACTTGGCGATCACCATCATGATCACGGACACGAGCATGGCCACAATCATAGTAAGAATCACGGTCATTCACATAGCCATGAGCACGACAGCGACCATGGTCATAAACATGGCGAGCATCACGGACACCATCATGATCACAACCTACGCGCAGCCTACATGCATGTGTTGGCGGATACTCTAACTTCGCTGCTTGCGATTGTTGCGCTGCTATTTGGTAAGTTTTACGGTTGGAACTGGTTAGATGCAGCAATGGGAATGGTTGGCGCATTCGTGATTGCTAAGTGGACGATGAACCTTATGAAACAAACCAGCCCAATCCTGCTGGATGAGAATATCGACCAAGATTATCGTGACTCAGTGACCAAAACCTTAACGCCTTATGCGTCGGTCACCGATTTCCATATGTGGAAGGTGAGTGGGCATCACTATTCAGCAGCGATTACTCTTGAATCAAACAGTGATAAAACCGTCTCTGAATATAAACAAATGCTCGCCAAGTTTGATAAGATTAATCATCTTACTCTTGAAGTGCATTCAAACGACCATGCGAAATATAGAACAGCTTAACCAAATACTGACTGAGTTCTACGATAAAATGTCTTCGTGGGAGCAGTCTGTTGTCAAAGAGACGGGTTATTCCCTGGCTCAAGTACACACCATTGAAGTACTTGGTATGCATGGTGCGTTAAGAATGAAAGAGCTCGCTGAAAAGTTGGGTATTACCACGGGTACACTTACTGTTCAAATAGAAAAGTTGGTTAAAGCTGAATTGATTGAGCGCCATGAACACCCAACAGATCGTCGTGCGATTGTGGTTGCCTTGACGGATGAAGGGCAGAAGATCCACGTTCACCACAATCAGCTTCACTTGAATTTGGTTAATGAGCTGACGCAAGATATCGAAGAAGACGAGAAAGCGGTGTTATTGAAGTGCCTAACCAAGATGGTAAAAGCGTTTTAGCCAGCCTTGAATTCGCACCTAACTCTTTAGCTGCAAAGCGATTGACTAGAAAATCAAAAGATGGACCTGACTCGAATTGAGTAGGTCCATTTTTTTCGCCGTTTACGCTCTACTGTACAATCATCAATAGACGGATTCATTGTTTAAAAACCAAGTCAAAACCTCCAATATTGCGCTTCGCTCGTGCTCTTCTGGAGAGCCAAAAAAATGTCATCATAAATAATGCATCCAAATGTGCGTCAAAGTCTTTTAATTCAATGCCTTGTATACCATGACATTCAAGCCATTTATGTTCCGTCAAATAGCTGTCTCTCACTTTTATCATTCAACTAATGTACATGTATTCAATTTGTGTTATTGATGCTTTTATCTTTAGTGAAAAGATTCATTCTCTGTTTGAATACCATTGAGAATGTCACTGCTGGTGGGCTGAACAGTCGCTAGATTTAGTGCTCATTACTGATACAAAAAATATAACAATAACCAGGTCGCGCAAGTTGTATTCCATGCTTCGATGCGATCAATTAGATACTCATAGTTAATTTAGTAAAGACGAGCCACGTATATGAATATAAAGAAAAAGCTCTATTCGTTGGGGATGTTCTCCATCTTCGGCATGATTTCACTGCTGTTTACCACATCGCAATTTGCAGACACCACCGCTCAAATGAGCGAAGCCAAACAAATCACCAAAGAACTTGAAGTGCGACTACTCAATCTTCGCCGTAACGAGAAAGATTTCTTACTGCGTAGCGATATGAAATACCTCGCCAAGTTCGACGTAAACTACAACAAATTCTTAGCGTCTGAATCTGAGCTAGATACAGTGCTCAGTGATTTAGGCTTAGCCAACAGCACACACCTACGTGAAGACATCGAAACTTACCACACCAGCTTTGTTAACCTAGTTAAAGCGAGCGAAGTCTATGGGCTAGCACGCGACAAAGGCATGCTAGGCGAGTTTCATGTTTTGCTCGATAACATCAGCGCGACAGCCAGTGCTGAACAAAAAATCGAGCTTTACCTGTTCAATGACTTAATTGAAAAGGGTGAGTTCGATCCGAGTGTTCTTTCTATTACTTCTAATGTTGGAAGCTCAACTGCTTTGATAGATGCTGCACGTCAAGTGGTTGAACAGAAGCGAGTGATTGGCTTGAAGCACAACGAAGGTCTGCTTGGGCAAGCTCGCTCGGGTTCTCATGCTATCGAAACTCAATTTAAAGAATTCTCGGCGGTGCTAGACCAACAAACGCAGCAAGAGATGGACAAACTATCGCTGATCAACAACATCCTTTGCGTCACACTACTTGTGTCGATCATTCTGTTCAGCTGGTTAATCGTCCGTTCTATCATTGGCAAAATTGAGTCACTGCTTTCGGTTATCCGTAATATCGTTAACTCAAACGACGTGTCTATTCGCTCTCACCTAGATGGTAAAGACGAACTCAGCACGCTAGGCCAATACTTCAACCAACTGTTGGATCAACTGGAAGGGCTTATCGCTGCCTCTCAATCTAAGTCACTGCAACTGACACAAAGCACATCGAACATGCATGATGAGCTAGAGTCAGTAATCAAACAGTTTGAAGTTCAAGCAAATCACACATCTACAATGACAACGTCAGTTCAAGAGATGGTACTCACCATTGGCGAGATCTCTGAAAGCACATCGGTTGCCGCTGAAGGTGTACATCAAGCGAAAGTGAATGCCGATAAAGGCCGTGAAGTGGTGGTTGAAACCATCAGCAACATCACCCAGTTGTCTGAACGTCTTTCAAGCAGCCAAGATTCGATCAGTTCACTGAACCATCATGTTGACCAGATCGGCGATGCAGTAAACATCATCCAAGGCATTGCAGAACAAACTAACCTATTGGCATTGAACGCAGCAATTGAAGCAGCACGTGCGGGTGAACAAGGTCGTGGCTTTGCGGTAGTTGCCGATGAAGTACGCGCACTAGCAAGCAGAACGCATCAATCGACCACAGAGATAACTTCCGTGGTGAGTGCAATTCAAAGCCAGATGCAGGCGTCGATGGCAGAGATTGGCGAGTGTAATCAACAAGGTCAACTAACGCTGAAAGATTCGGAAGAGCTGGATGCGAGCTTGCAACTTATCTTGAGCGACATGGAAAGCATCCAAGGTAATTCAGAACGTATTGCTTCAGCGATTGAAGAGCAGGGCGCAGTAATGGCGCAAGTGAGTGACTCAATTACTGAGCTGAACACTATCTCGAACGACAATAACGCTTCGGCGCAGCATTGCTTAGTTGAAGTGGACAAGGTAGCAGAGCAAGCGAACGATATGGACCAAGCGGTCGCGCAGTTCAAGACTTCATAAACAACATAGAACTTACTAAAACAAAAGGCGTGGATCATCTACGCCTTTTTTGTGCCTGAAATTCAAATAGATAAATGACGAGAATAAAAAAACGGCCCGATCTGGGGGAAGATCTGGGCCGTTATATTACGTATTAAAGGGGGGACTACTTATTTCGGCCTTCCAGCACATCCAGTGCCAGTTCAACCGCTTTATCAATATTGTCGCATCCCGCTAACTTACCTGAGCTGATAGGACCAAGCACATTAGCGTATAACGAGAGCTGCTTGTTAAATGGCAGGCTCAACTGCTCATATAAACGCTGGCGAATCTCGGCATGTTGCTCAGGAGCGTGAGCAGCAAGGCTTTTCAAAGTGTCATAAACAAGAGTGGTGGTAGTGTTCATTCGTCTCTTTATCATTAAGTGGGAGGCGCTTATTTTATAATCTTTTCGTATTCTTTTACTGTGACATAAGTCATACAATATTATTAATGTGTTTATCTTTTCAATCTAATGAGAATAAGGCATTCCAAAATAGACTTAAGTATCTGTGAAATATAACTAAAATAATGACAGACTATCGAACACACAAACGAATTGGCGCGTTTCTGGCAAACGGTTAAATCTATAGGAAGAGGAACAACATGCACTACGACGTATTCAACGGAGACGCAGATGGCATAATCGCGTTGTTACAGCTGCGATTAAGTGAGCCAAGAGAGAGCGTGCTCATTACTGGTGTTAAGCGTGATATTAAGTTGGTCTCTCAAGTTGTTACTCAAACTATGGAGCCGGGTAAGCAAGGTGATGTTTCTTCCGTTACCGTTTTAGATGTATCGATGGAGAAAAACCTGCCTGCACTGCACTCACTGCTAGACGCAAACATCAATGTATTTTATTGCGATCACCACCGAACAGGGGATGTCCCAACTTCTAGTCATTTAGATACTCTGATTGATACCGCGCCAGAGAGCTGCACGAGCTTGCTGATTAACCAGAAGCTGAATGGTGCGCATGTGGCTTGGGCAATCGCAGCTGCCTTTGGCGACAATCTAAAAACGGTGGCGGCGCGGCTAGCGGATGAAAATGGATTCGCTCAATCTCAAAAAGAGTTTCTAGAAGAGCTAGGTACCTTGGTTAACTACAACGGTTACGGTTCGTCACTGAGTGATTTGCATTTCACGCCAGCTGAGCTCTACAAAACCCTTTATCAATACCCGAATCCGTTTGATCTTTTGGATGATAAAGACTCTGTGTTTTATCGACTACGAGATGCTTATCAAAATGATCGCCAGCAGTTATCAAACCTTGCTCCTGTTTATGAAAGTGAAGTCGCACGTGTGTTTGAACTGCCAGGTGAGACGTGGGCAAGGCGCATCAGTGGCGTATTTGGTAATGAAATCGTTAATCAAGATCCAAACCGAGCGCAAGCAGTATTAACGAAAAACCAAGACGGCGAGTCTTACACGGTGAGCTTACGTGCGCCATTATCAAATAGAACGGGTGCAGACGAAATTTGCTCAAGTTTTGCGACTGGCGGAGGAAGAAAAGCAGCGGCTGGAATTAATCAACTTAATGAACTTGATAAGGTGAATTTTATTTCACTATTGGATGCATATTATTCATCTGGCACTGATGGTTAACTGAAAAACTCCCGGCGTATACATTCAAAATCCTACAAATTCTTGCTCCTATATTCCGTTATACGTGTGTATTGCTAGCACATGTATGATGGCTATATACAGGCTGTTTTAGTGATATCACTCGCAATGGTATCTGGTCTGAGGTCAGTAATTACGGTGTTTTTGGATCGATTTTTGTCGATTTAAAGTTAGTTTTTTCCTATTGGTGATTTTTTATATTTTCGGTTAATTATCTATGTGAATTAAGGTTGATTAAATATTTGCATGGTCAATGTGCTCGGCCGAAAATAACAGATTTTAGCATTTCATTTTGAATGAAAAGTCAAAATCATATTGATTCTGATATTCAATCTGTGACTTAAAATCACAAGTTAAATCAAAGGTCATCTTTTCCTAAAAATTCCATTACTTTTCTATAAATATTCATGGTTACAATGAATTGGTTCGGTTGTGATTGGCACAGCTGTTAAGTAAGGAAGTGGGACTAATGTTGAAACGTAAAGCTCTACAATTAGCAGTATCGCTCGGCATGGCGGCAATGTCTGGCGCTGTTTATGCGAATGGTTCAGATATGACGAATCCAGACTCTGGCGTGGTGGTTGGCTATTGGCATAACTGGTGTGACGGTGGCGGCTACCAAGGTGGTAATGCGCCATGTGTGACGTTGGATGAAGTGAACCCAATGTACAACATCGTGAATGTGTCATTCATGAAGGTTTACGATGTGGCTGATGGTCGAATCCCAACTTTTAAACTGGACCCAACCATTGGGCTTTCAGAAGAACAATTTATTGACCAAATCTCTGAGCTCAACAAGCAAGGTCGCTCTGTACTGTTGGCTTTGGGTGGTGCTGATGCACACGTAGAGCTAGAAACCGGTGATGAAAGAGCCTTTGCTGATGAGATTATCCGTCTTACCGAGCGTTACGGCTTCGATGGCCTAGATATTGACCTTGAACAAGCAGCCGTAACCGCCGCAAACAACCAAACCGTGATTCCGGATGCACTTAAGCTAGTGAAAGATCACTACCGCGCAGAAGGTAAAAACTTCCTTATTACAATGGCGCCTGAGTTCCCGTATCTAACGACAGGCGGTAAGTACGTTCCTTATATCGATAATCTAGAAGGCTACTACGACTGGATTAACCCACAATTTTACAACCAAGGTGGCGATGGTATCTGGGTTGAAGGCGTGGGTTGGATTGCTCAAAACAACGATGCGTTAAAAGAAGAATTCATCTACTACATTTCTGATTCTCTTATCAACGGAACGCGTGGCTTCCACAAAATCCCACATGACAAGCTCGTGTTTGGTATTCCTTCAAGTATCGATGCTGCAGCGACAGGTTTTGTGCAAGAGCCACAAGATTTATACGACGCATTTGATAGCCTAACGGCGCAAGGCCAACCGCTACGTGGTGTAATGACTTGGTCTATTAACTGGGACATGGGCACCAACAAAAACGGCCAACAATACAACGAGCAGTTTATTAAAGACTACGGCCCGTTTGTACACGGTCAAGTAACGCCACCACCAGTAGAGGGTGAGCCTGTTCTTAAAGGTGTCGAAAATACGCGTGTTCTTCACGGAACAACGTTTGATCCTATGGATGGCGTAACGGCAACAGACAAAGAAGACGGCGATCTAACGTCATCAATCGATGTTGAAGGATACGTCGAAACGGCGGTTATCGGCACTTATGTACTGACTTACCGTGTTAAAGATAGCGATAACAATGAAACCACTAAAGCAAGAACGGTAGAGGTTTACAGCCAGAAGCCAGTATTTAATGGCGTATCTGACACAACAGTTGTGTTGGGTACTGCGTTTGATGCTATGGCTGGCGTGACGGCGAGTGATGCTGAAGATGGCGATTTAACAAGCACCATCACACACACTGGCAGTGTTGATGTAAATGAAATCGGCAACTACACGCTTGTGTATAGCGTGACAGACAGCGCGAACCAAACTGTAACCGCTGACCGTAAAGTGTCTGTGACTGATGGTTCTAACTGTGCTGCGGCATGGGATGCAGACACCGTTTATGTTGAAGGTGATCAAGTATCTCACGACGGTTCAACGTGGGGAGCAGGGTGGTACACTCGCGGTGAAGAACCTGGAACGACAGGTGAGTGGGGCGTTTGGAGAAAAGTTTCAGACTCTTCATGTGGTGGTAACCCAGATCCGGGCGATGACTTAGAGCTTGCAGTTTCAGGCCTTCAGTCAGAATATGCGCCGGATAACGGCAATGTTCGTTTAGATCTGACATTGACATCAAATGAAGCATTAGATGTTACGGCTATGGTGATCAACAGTGCAGGTACTGTGGTTGAGCAAACTAAGGTTAACGTAACGGACAGCCGCGCCATTACCATCGACTTATACGATGTAGCGGAAGGGCAATATGCACTTGAAGTGGTCGGTAAAGCATCTGACGGTGAAATGGTGATGGTAAACGATTCGTTCGCTGTTAAAGACGGTGGCGGTACAACACCTCCTCCAGGTGATTACCCTCCGTATGAAGCGGGCACAAACTACGCATCGGGTGACATTGTGGTCGGCAGCGATAATGGCTTGTACGAATGTAAGCCTTGGCCATACACGGCATGGTGTGCAAGCGCGTCTTACGCTCCAGCAGATAGCCAATACTGGCAAGATGCTTGGACAAAGCTGTAGTCATATAGCTCAACGCTAGTTATATAAAGTAGACGATCAAAGAGAGGCCATGGTGCCTCTCTTTTTTATGTTTAAACATTTCTGACTTAGAGCTTTAAAACCCACTTAACCTTAAACTCTGCTCTGCATATTGCTCTAGATCAAAATAGGAGTGATTATCAATTGTATTACTTGTTAAGAAATAGCACTATGCGCACATTGAATTTTCTATATTGTTAATATTTGCATAATGAATCTTGCTCAAGTCGACCTCAATCTACTCGTTATTCTTAAACACCTTCTTGAAGAGAAGCACGTTTCCAACACGGCATTGGCGCTGGATATGAGCCAACCTACGGTGAGCCGATCTCTGCAAAAACTGCGTACCGTTTTCAATGATGATCTATTGGTGCGAGCGGCTTATGGCTATGAGTTAACGCCAAAAGCAGAAGCCATTAAGCAAGATCTCAATTCGGTACTGACACGTTTAGAAAAGCTGGTACATGGCGATGTATTCGAACCACAAAGCAGTGACAGTACGGTTCGTTTCTTTGGTTTAGTACCTAATGTCGCGCACTTGCTGCCCAAGGTAGTTGCGGAGATACGCCAACAAGCGCCGAACATGACTGTTGATATCGACTCGATTCCTAAACGACACTTTGAGCCTCTGTTATCTGGTGATGCGCACTTTGTGTTGTCGACCCACGAGCCATTAAGTTCAGAGCAAAATTTGTATCGAATGTTCGTGATTAGCCGAGATTACCGTTTGTTGATGAGTAAAAACCATCCTCTGGCAGATAAAGAGATCACCGTTGATGACTTGTTGAATAGCCAACTTGGTCAAATCTCACTGCAAGGGGATAAGAAGCTCTCGATCGAAAGTCGATTTAAAGATCTTGGCTTGATTGATAAGCAGCGCCAGCTGTCCATTCCAATTCAGCTTTCCAATTTTAACGTCGCGCCGGATATGGCAGAAGCAACCGACATCATCTTTCATTTACCGACACCTTTTGCTCAACAAGCCGCTAAGCAAAGAGATCTTGTTTGTAAACGCGTGCCTAAAGCGTTGCGCCACCCATCAGAAGACGTCTATCTATATTGGCATAAGCGCTTTCATAACGACCCGATGTGTCGCTGGGTTCGCAACATATTCAAAGAACTTTATACATAATTCATCTGCAGGGTGAATGAAAATTATGAATACCTATCGAGTTGAATATAGATCTCTTTCGTTATTTGAATGGTGAATAACGAGAATCGATTTTTGGTATGAAACTTTCGTTGATAAGAATGGTAGTCGGTTGTTTAATGCAAACCATTATCATTACTAATCACATATAAGAATGAATATCATGTCTGAGAGATCTCTTTTGATTCGCAAACCCCTTTTGGTTCGTAAACCCCTTTCGATCGCAGTCGCTGTTATTTGTACCTCATTTTCGGCTAACGTGTTGGCGCAAGAAGAAGCGCAAGCAACAGATGAGCAAATGGTTGTTACGGCAACTCGTACCGAGATGGCACTAAAACAAGCGCCAGCTTCGATGTCGGTTATCACCGCGCAAGACATTGAAGACAGCCCTGGTATTACCTTGGCAGACATCGTTGCCGAATCAACGAGTGTTGAGTCTGATTTTGATAGCACACGTGCTGGCCGTCAGATGATCTCTATTCGTGGTATGGATTCAGATTACACTCTTATCATGGTGAACGGTCGTCGTTTAAGCTCTGCAAGTGCCATCATCCGTGGTAACGACTTCGACCTATCAACGATTCCTGCTGATTCGATCGAACGTGTTGAAATAATCCGTGGCCCAATGTCTGCACTTTACGGTTCAGATGGTATGGGCGGTACAATCAACATCATCACTAAGGCTCCAGAAAACGATTGGAGCTCTACTCTAAGCATGGACACTTCATCTCCACTTGACGGTGATGGAGGGGAAGAGTACTCGTTGGGCTTCACGACATCTGGTGCATTGATTGATGACGAGTTGTTTGCTCGCCTTTCTGTTAACCAAACAAGCCGAGATGGCTGGCAGCCTTATACAGGTAATGGTCGAGAAGACATAACGGCTTTAGAAGAACGCGATACTTTGAGTTTGTTAGCAAGCTTGACGTGGCACGCAACAGACAACCAAACCATCGATTTTGATTTTGGTTACAGTGATGACAAACGAGATGGACTAGCGGAACACGCTACAGGTGTTAACCCGGTCGATACAAAGGTTGTACGTAATAGCCAAGCTATTACGCACAGTGGTTTTTGGAGCTGGGGTGATACGCAAGTTCGCTACTCTCGTGAAAACGTCACCGATAACGATGCTGCGGATGCTGATACCACCTATAGCAGTGATATCGAAGAGTTAACTCAGATCGTAGAAGCGTCGGCGACCACTTATCTTGGTGATAATCACACGCTTACGTTTGGTATGGACTACCAATTGAGTGAACTAACCAACAAAGAAAACTTGGTCAATGACACATCAGAAGCGTATCAAGGTGCGTTATTTATTCAAGACCAATGGCTGATGACTGATCAACTAACAGCAACCATCGGCGGTCGTTTAGATAAGCACGAGCAGTACGGTGAAGAGTTCAGCCCACGTGTGTACTTGGTTCATCAAACAACGAATGACCTGATCATCAAGGGTGGTGTGGGTAAAGCATTTAAAGCTCCAACTTTGACTCAAAACCAAGCCGACTATACAGTTAACAGCTGTAAAGGTTGGTGTGATATCGTGGGTAATGAAGACCTAAACCCAGAGACAAGCTGGAACTATGAAATCGCTGCGCTTTACACTCAGCCTCGTTGGAATGTTGAAGGTGCTCTTTTCCGTAATGAAATTCAGGATTTGATCGACCGTGGTGATACTGAATGTAGGTCGGGCGGTACTTGGGGTGGGAATGGTTTCGGTTGTGTTGATACTGGTGGCAACTTTGTGAGTAAAGGTACACGTAGCTACGTTAACGTTTCAGAAGCTGTTATCCAAGGTGCTGAGCTTACTGGCCAATTCCAAATTACTGATGAATGGGGTGTGTCTGGTAATTACACATTCTTAGACACTGAAGATAAGTCTACTGGTGAAGAATTACTTGAGCGTTACAAGCATTCGGGTTTAGTTAAACTGAACTGGAGCCCAACTTACGACCTGAACACCTTTGTTAGTGCGCGTTACCGTGGTGAACGTCAGATCGAAAGCGACCTAACTCAAGACGCTTACACAACGCTGAACCTAGGTGCTGTCTACAACGTGAATGCTTCAGTACGACTGCGTGCAGGTATCACGAACTTAACTGACGAAGCTGTATCACAAGAGCTAGAGAGCATGGGCTATGTTGAAGAGCCACGTACTTACTACGTAGGTATGACAGCGGACTTCTAATCGAGAGTTCAGTAACTGATAGCTTGATACAAAAGAACTCAAACTGGCTGATGCTCTATAAGGAGAACGGCGAGTGTGGGTTCTTTTTTTGATCTATAGGTTTGGCTTAACTCGCCACGTATCTACTTATCTAGATTTTGACACATGTGATCAGCGCATTGCCGGACTGAGTATCCCAAGGAATCAGCTTGTCATAATCGTGCTCGAAGATATTAACCTCGAAGTAGGGCTTCAATATCTCGATTAACTCTTTAAACGAGAATGCCACCATTGGGTGTTCATCATTCCACACTTGAGTTTCACCAGCAGTCGTCTTTTCGATACTAAGCTTTAGCGCTTGCTTATCACCCTGACCAGAGTAATACCAACCAGAACGGAACGTGAAATCGTCTTTGTCTTGGTTTGTTGTGTGTCTAACAAACAGGTCGTTGCTAATCTTGTCTTTATCAACAACGTTAAAACAGAAAATACCTTCTGGCTTTAACGCGCGATGCACACTTTCAATACACTCTTTAAGCTTCTCTAGGCCATCGTTGTAATGGATGGAATACAGGAAGCAAGTGATAAGATCGAGTGGTTCCGTGACCTCAAAGTTACTCATGTTTTGTACTGAGAACTTGGCTTCCGGGCAGCGAACTTCTGCGATATCTAACATCGGCTTGTTAAGATCTAGGCCACCGCTTTGGTAACCGAAATCAATAAAATGACGAACGTGTGGGCCAGTGCCACAAGCTAAATCGAGGTGTGTTTTTCCTTCATTTCCAAAGATTTGATGGAGTCTACGTACGCAGTTACTTTGCGCTTGGTAGTCAATATCTACACACATTAAATCATAGTAACCGGATAGGTCGGTATAGAGTGCGTTGGCGGACATATTTGCCTGCAGCATAAGCTGAAAAATTAGGGTGGCGCATCATATACCGAAATTGGAAAATCGCAATCAAATATTCGGTCAATGAAAGCGTTTTATTTTCTAACTTATGGTCGTTTTAAATGAGACCGTTTAAAGGGATGTTTAAGCTGCCAACAACATCAGTACGCGTGTCATCGCTATTCACTTTGCCCTGACTACTTATTCGTTAACTAAAACAGGTGTTGCTCCCTCAATGCAGCGACCATACGGGCTTTGCGGAACGCTTTTATCACGAGACGAGATAGGAAAAATATGGTATCTAGGTAAACCCAGTGTGACATTTATAATTTTATGATTAATCGTTAATTTTACTGATTCAAACCGAGTTCTTGAAAAGGAAACAATTCAGGAAAGTGGGCTGTTGATAAAAACCAAATCACTCAAGCTAAATAAGCGAACTAAACAAGGAGAGTTGAAACAATGACATCAGCAATAAATGCACAGGGTTCAATGGAAAATAGAACAGCATTGGAAAGCAGTGCTTCAATAGAAATTAAGGTGGATGACTTGTCGGGTGGGGAAGTCATTGAATTACTTGAAGAGCACCTCGCTGATATGTACGCCACTTCGCCAGCCGAAAGCGTTCATGCACTGGATCTAGATGGGCTCAAGTCACCAGAGATTACTTTTTTCAGTGCTTGGAAAGACAGCCAACTACTTGGGTGTGTTGCCATTAAAGAGCTAAATACCCAACACGCTGAACTCAAATCGATGAGAACCTCACAGTTTGCTCGAAAGTCAGGTGTTGCGAGCCAACTTTTACAGCACGTATTGGATACAGCAACCGCCCGCCAGTATCAAACAATCAGTTTAGAGACCGGCTCAGAAGACTACTTTAAGGCTGCGCGTAACCTGTATGAAAAGTTTGGCTTCGGATACTGTGAACCCTTTGCTGATTATGTGTTAGACCCGCACAGCCAGTTTATGAGTATTGAGTTGCGTTAAGAGACTAGCCTTAGATGTCGACTTACTTTGCAGGTTTCTCCCTTGGCCTTTCGCTGATTCTTGCGATTGGCTCTCAAAATGCGTTTGTTTTAAAGCAAGGGCTTAAGAACCAACACGTATTGGCAGTTTGTGCTGTATGTGCCATTTCTGACGCCTTACTGATTAGCTTTGGCGTGACGGGCTTTGGCGCAATCGTTAAGCAGTTCCCACAAATTGAGCAGTTCGCCCGTTATGGTGGCGCTATCTTTTTGGGTGTCTATTCATTCTTAAGCTTCCGATCAGCATTTACCGAAAACCACGCCTTAGAAGCCACGGCAGAAACTAAAGACTCATTAACCAAAGCGATTGCGATGTGTTTGGCGTTCACTTGGCTTAACCCGCATGTGTATTTGGATACTGTGGTATTGCTGGGGTCTATCTCAACTCAATATCAACCGGATCAAATGTTGTTTGGCGCTGGGGCGGTATCGGCGTCATTCGTGTTCTTCTTTTCACTTGGATATGGCGCTCGCTTCTTGGCTCCAATGTTTAAGAACCCGAGAGCGTGGAAGGTGTTGGAATTTGTCGTTGGCGTGATCATGGCATCTATTGCAATATCTTTGATTGTCTAGCTGCGCGTAATTAGGCTTCCATTTTGGTATAGGTGTTGAATACACGCCAGTAGAAAGCCTAACCTTACGTTTAATCTCACAAGCAGATGCAGTAAATATCGAATTCTTCGGCCCGAATGGTAATAGACTGGCAAGCCGTGATTTAGCGTTTAGCACAGTAACTCTGGGCGCTTCGTACAATTTTTGACGACCTCTGTGAAATAGCTTAAAGCTAAAGCTATGGACACCTAAAACCGCTCTAACGTTGAGCGGTTTTTTTATGTCAAAAATAACGATTGGTCACGCTATGGGCGGAGTTGGTCCAAAGCCTGAAATTAGTTGGTTTTCACAAGCTTATAAAAGGGAATTATCTCGACTATTTTGGTAGATTAAAGGTATTACAGACTTCCAGTGAGCAGCAATGAAGATTCTTCACACGTCCGATTGGCACCTTGGCCAAAACTTCTACAATAAAAGCCGCAAGAATGAACATGAACGGTTTTTACAATGGTTACTTGAGCAAGTTACAGAGCACGACATCGACGCGATCATTGTTGCTGGCGACATTTTCGATACCAGTACACCGCCGAGTTACGCTCGTGAGATGTATAACAAGTTTGTGGTCGATTCGAACAAGATCGGTTGCCAATTGGTGTTATTAGGTGGAAATCACGATTCAGTCTCTGTGCTTAAAGAGACACAACAGCTGCTCAAATACATGGGCGCAGACGTGATTCCTAATACCAATGAAGATCATGCGACTCAGGTTGTCGAACTAAAAGGCAAGAACGGCGATGTAGAAGCGCTGGTTTGTGCCATTCCTTTTATTCGCCCTCGCGATGTGTTGATGAGCCAGGCGGGTGTCACTGGCGTTGAGCGTCAGAAGCAACTCGGCGATGCAATCAAACAGCATTATCAAAGTGTTTATGATGCGGCGGTTGCTAAGCGCGCGACGTTTGTAAACAGCGAGCACATGCCGATTATCGCTACCGGTCATTTAACGGCGATGGGTGTCCAACAATCGGATTCTGTGCGTGATATCTATGTCGGCAACCTTGATGGTTTCGCCGCTGATGGCTTCCCAGACGCAGACTATATCGCACTTGGTCATATTCATCGCCCACAAGTGGTGGCAAAGCGTGAATACATTCGTTATTCAGGCTCTCCAATCCCACTAAGTTTTGATGAACTTAAGTCTCAGAAACAAGTGTGTGTTGTTGAGTTTGTTGAAGGTGAGCGCACCATTTCTCAATTGCCTGTTCCCACATTCCAACCTCTAGCTGAAATCAAAGGCGACTTGAGCGAGATCGAATCTCAGCTGAACCAATACATAGGTTTAGATAGCGAGCAAAGCGTGTGGTTATCGATCGAAGTGCAAGCGCAAGATTACCTTTCAGATCTCCAAGAACGTATGCGTGCATTGACCGAAGGCTTGAACGTTGAAGTACTTCAACTGCGCCGTGCAAGAGAGCGTCGTAATCAAGCATTAGAGCAAGAGTCGGCAGAAACCTTATCTGAACTGAGCCCGATGGACGTGTTTAGCAAGCGTATTGCCTTAGAAGAGTTTGAAACGGATTCTGAAAAAGCGCGTTTAGAGCGCATGACGGTGAAGTTTAAACAAGTGATGGTTGAAGTGTCTGAGAGCGCTCAAGCGCCAAACAAAGTAGAAGAGTAACCAGTATGAAGATTTTAAGCCTAGAATTTGAAAACCTGAACTCTTTGAAAGGACGTTGGAAGCTCGATTTTACCCAATCACCGTTTGCGGAAAATGGCTTGTTTGCGATTACTGGCCCAACAGGGGCGGGTAAAACCACCATTCTTGATGCGATTTGTTTGGCATTGTTCCACCGCACACCGCGTTTAAAGAGCATCGCTAAGGGCAACAATGAATTAATGACGCGTGGCACGGGTGAGTGTTTTGCTGAGCTGGAGTTTGAAGTGCAGGGCAAAACGTATCGCTCTAACTTCCACCAAAAGCGAGCGCGCGGAAAACACGATGGCGCATTACAAACGCCAACGTGTGAATTTGCGGATGCGGACACCGACAAAGTCTTAGAGACGATGCTGACCAAGAAAACCAAGTTGGTGGAGCAGGTAACAGGTCTCGATTTTTCACGCTTCACTAAATCCATCATGTTGTCTCAGGGTGAGTTTGCAGCGTTCTTAAATGCCAATGCTAACGACCGTGCAGAGCTACTTGAAGAGTTGACGGGAACAGAAGTTTATAGCCTGATTTCAGAGCGCATTTACGATCATTTTAAGTCGAGTGAAGAGTCGCTTAATCACCTTAAAGCGAAAGCTGAAGGGGTGAGCTTACTGTCTGAAGAGCAAGTCCAGGAGCTGACCGCAGAGCGTGAAACGCTAGAAGTAGAGCAGAAGCGTTTAGCCGAGCAATTAAAAGAGTGGCAAGCCCATCTTAGCTGGTGGAAAGACGTGACCAAAGCTGAGCAAACTATTGCGGCCAGTGAGCTCGATCTGAAAACCGCTCAAGATGAACTAGACCGTAACCAACCGTCACTAGAGCGCTTGGCAAACAGTGAGCCGGCTGAAAAGCTGCGTCCAGTACACAAAGATTTAAAGCGTTGCGAACAAGAGGTGAACACTACTCAAGCTCACCTAGATAACAGCACCAAGTTACTTGCCGTTCGTGATGCAGAAATGCAAGACGCGCAAACTAAACTGACTCAAAGCAGTGCGATTGTCGAACAGGTAAAAAGTGAGCAACAAGATCAAGATAAGATCATCGATCTCGTGCGTCCGCTAGACAACCAAATTGCCGTACTCAAAGATAAGCAAACTGCGACCGTTAATGCAGCGAACACGCTAAACGAGCAACATACGCAGCAGCTTAATCAACAGGTCGTTTTGGTTCAAAAAATAGATGCACTAAAGCAACAAGATCAACGCAGTACTGAGTACTTAAATACGCATCAAGCTGACCAGCATTTGGAAAAATACCTAGGTCAGTGGCAAGCAAAGGTCGAGCAAGTTCGTACTCTAGAGCGCCAGCATTCAGAGCAGTTGAATTCAGCGAAGCAAGCGTTGTCTACGGTTGATGCACAGCAAACGATTATCAAATCTGCTCAAGACGCTAAAGCAACGCAAGATAAAACTTTAGCTGAATTGGTTGTGCTAGAAAGTAGTGCAAAGCAACAGTGGGAAGCCTTGAAAGGCAACACTAGCGAGCAAGTGTTGAATTCGCAAAAAGATCTGTTGGAGTTTTGGAATCGCAATACGCACTCATTACTCGAGATCAATCGTGGTTTCCTAAATGCCCAACAACAGCTGCACGCAAAAACACAGGCACATCAAACCAACACCCAGTTGGTCGACAAGCTTTCGAAAGAGCGTGAAGTGCTGGTGGAACGATATAAAGAGAGAGAGACTTCGCTTGAGCGATTAACGCGTTTGATTGATCAAGAAGGCGAATTGGCGAAATACCGTGCAGCTCTAGAATCTGGGTCTGAATGCCCACTGTGTGGTTCAACAGACCATTCGGTTGAACAGTCGCAAGACATTGCAAATTTGGTCGCTCAAAAAGATAGGGAAAACCTAGAGCTAACGGCTATCAAAAAAGAAGGCCAAGAGCATCGTCAGCAGTTAGATTCTCTTACCCTTGTGATTGTGGCGCTTAACGATGACATTCAACGTGCGCAAGCGGATATTCAACAAGCTCAGCTGAATTGGCAAGGCGTTGTCGGCAAGCTTCAACAGAGCTTATCGGATTTCGTTGGCACGGCTCCTGAACTGGCACTGCTAACGATTAACGATTTAGGCAATGAAGCTACAGTCGCGACCTTTGCTCAGCAGTGTGAACTTCAACTAAGTCAGAGCGCGCAGCAACTCAAAGCGTTGGGTGATGCTAAAGCGCATTACGCTGAAGCTGAGAAACAACGCCTGTCTGTAAGTGTTATGGCTGACAAGGCGCAGTCTAATCTCGAGTTGGCCGAGCAACGCTTAGCTGATTTGAATAAGCAAAACCAAGTCGCAAACGAGCAAGTGACTCAAATAGCTCAAGCGAAAGGCCAGCAATGGAACGCTTTGAAAGAGAGCATTGTTCAAACTTCTATCGAAGCACCTGAACTTGAGCATATCGATGATTGGTTTACTGCGAAATCGCAAGCATCAAGCACATGGCAGCAAACCAAACAGCAACAGGCCGATATTGAGAAGCAACTGATTACTCAAAATGCCGAATTGAAAACGTTAGACGACAAGCTAAGCAGTGTTGAGAAAGAGCTCGCGACACTGACGCAAGAGAGTGAGTCTTTAGTGTCAGAACTCACTCGTGTAACGGCTGAAAGAACAGAGTTGTTTGGTGACAAAGACATTCAAGCCACCAGCAATGCGATGAAGCAAAGAGTCACTGAAGCAGTAAATGCATTTGATGCCGCGCAGTTAGTGCTTAACCGCAGCGAACTTGAACATCGAACCGAGCAAACCAAACACACTGGTTTCTCGGACGAGTTAGTCAGTAAGCAATCCAGCTACACACAAGCGTCGAATGCTTGGTTAGAAGCGCTGAAAACTAGCCCGTTCGAAGATGAGGCTAATTTTGAAGCAGCGTTGTTAGATGAAGAGGTTAGAACTCAACTTCAAAGCCTGAAGAAGTCTTTAGACGAAGCGATTGTCAGTGCGCAAGCTAGGTTGAACGCCGCCAAAGCGACACAAGTGGATCTACTAAATCACGAAAATGCGAAAGCATGGCAAGAGCAAGACCAACAGCAAGTTGAAGAAGCGACTACTGAGTGTCAAAACGCACAGCAAAGCCATGCAACCAAGATCGGTGCAATTTCTGCCAATCTTGAAACGGATAGCCAGAACCGCAGTAATCAGCAAGATCTGTTTAAGCAAATTGATGAGCAACAAGTCGAGTTTGATGATATCTCTCGTTTGAACTCACTTATTGGCTCTAAGAACGGCGACAAGTTCCGTAAGTTTGCCCAAGGTTTAACATTGGAAAACTTGGTGTACCTTGCGAACAAGCAGCTACAACGTTTGCATGGTCGTTACGAGCTTAAACGTAAAGCCGACGATGGTTTAGAACTGCAAGTGCTCGACACATGGCAGGGCGATGTGATGCGTGATACAAAGACTTTATCAGGTGGCGAAAGCTTCTTGGTGAGCTTGGCGTTGGCATTAGCGCTTTCTGATCTTGTGAGCTACAAAACCAGTATTGATTCTCTGTTCTTAGATGAAGGTTTCGGCACGTTGGATAGTGACACATTGGACATTGCCCTTAACGCGTTAGATAACTTGAATGCATCAGGCAAGATGATCGGTGTCATTAGCCACGTTGAAGCACTGAAAGAGCGAGTGCCCGTTCAGCTTAAAGTGACAAAACACTCTGGCTTAGGTGTGAGTGAGATGGAGAAGCAGTACAAGGTTGTCGCTTAGGTTGTTACTTTGGTTCTTGCTAAATTTATCTGCGCAGAAATAGAAACAGAGCTAGATGAAGCAGATCCCCGACTCAGTCGTTCCTCCTTCTCGAGGATGACGGAGTCGGGAGTAGTCACAAATCACTACGCAGTCACTCCTTAAAGTCAGGAACGAACGTCATAGAGAACTAGGCTTTGTTCGTATTGCCTTCGTCATTCTCTAAAGCGAGGTACGAGCGTAATAGGGAATCTCTAGTAAACGCAGGAAGTGGATGCTTCAAGAAGGGAACGGCCATGCACAAGAAACCCCATTTACCGACTAAGATATGTCCTGTTTGCCAAAAGCCTTTCGCATGGCGTAAAAAATGGCAGCGCTGTTGGGATGACGTGATCTACTGTTCTGAACGTTGTCGTCGTAATAAGTCTTAGTCCCATAATCTGAATAGATCAGGTCAATCCTCATGATCTAAACCCGTTAACTCCAATATTTCCTTCCTTTGTCGTAATTTTGATGATCCTTTAATCGTTTCGTCATTCATTTCTCAAGTTAATATTTCTATCTGTAAGATAAG
This sequence comes from Vibrio sp. 10N.222.52.B7, assembly GCF_041474275.1. NCBI lineage: Bacteria > Pseudomonadati > Pseudomonadota > Gammaproteobacteria > Vibrionales > Vibrionaceae > Vibrio > Vibrio sp. 10N.222.52.B7. Next base: position 182,469 of record NZ_JBFRTU010000068.1, read on the forward strand.
TGATGTATAAAGGCGGCATGAAGATACCTAAAAGAATACAGCCTTTAGTTGACGACGGTTTAGTCGACGAGGTGACAAGCCAACTCATGAGTGGCAAAGAAGCATCGGTGTACATTGTGCGCTGCGGCGATACGATCCGTTGTGCCAAGGTATATAAGGAAATAAGCCAACGCAGCTTCAAAAAAGCGACCGCGTATCGTGAAGGCCGAAAAGTCCGAAATAGCCGCCGCGCTCGAGCGATGGAAAAAGGCTCTGGCTTTGGTCGTGAACAACAAGAAAAGGTTTGGCAAAGTGCTGAAGTGGATGCCTTATATAAACTGGCAGAAGCGGGTGTTCGTGTGCCTGTCCCTTATGGTTGCTTTGATGGCGTACTGCTTATGGAGCTGGTCACTGACGATGAGGGTTACGTTGCACCACGTTTGAACGATGTGGTGATGTCAGCAGAGCAAGCGATCGAAGACCACGCCGTGATGATGACTTACGTAGTTAAAATGCTGTGTGTTGGTTTGATCCATGGTGACTTGTCTGAGTTCAACGTATTGGTGGATGAGTACGGTCCAGTAATTATCGACTTACCACAAGCGGTTGACGCTTCGGCTAACAACAACGCTGAGTGGATGCTGGCTCGTGACATCAATAACATCCGTGACTATTACGCTCAGTTTGCTCCTGAACTGGCAAAAACCGAGTATGCCAAGGAAATGTGGGCGCTGTACGAGAAAGGCGACTTGAAGCCAGACAGCAAACTGACGGGTGAGTTTACGGAAACCGACGACTTGGCTGATATCGAAGCCATCATGCAAGAGATAGACGCTGCGCGAATTGAAGAACAACATCGACGCGAGCGAGCTAAAGAAGAGAAAGAAGGTGTTGACGATACTAAGTTCAATTGGGCTGAATAATCGTGATGATCAGTTTTGATCTTTAGCTAGATATCAACCAAACGCCTTTTAAAACAGAGGCGTTCTTTCTAAATAAAAACCCAATGGAGCTTCAACTCTGTTGGGTTTTCTTTTTTAGCACTAATGAAAGACGGACACTCGTATCAACTACCAATTTAACTGTTCACCATCGTAAGCGTAGAAGTGCCCACTGTTATCCGGTGTGGCAGTGCGAATAATATCGACCAACTGATGGGCGACATAGCTTGACTCAAACAACTTACCTTCAAGGACATTGGTCTGAAAAGGCTTCGACAGAGCTGTGTCTGTCGTGCCCGGGTGCAGAGCCAACACGGTGCCTTTCTTAATGGTGCGTTGCCATTCGATCGACATGGTTTTGATGAACATATTTAGGGCTGCTTTCGATGAGCGGTAGCTATACCAACCGCCTAATCTGTTGTCTGAAATACTACCTACTTTTGCGGATACCACAGCAAATTTTGGATTGTCACTCGCTCTAAGAATCGGCGTGAAGTGCTTTGCCAATAATAAGCTCGGTAGGGTGTTCACAGAGATGTTTTTGAGGAAAAAATCAGGGTCGATGGACGACAAGTTTTTCTCCGGTCCAAGATCTGGAGTGTGGAGCATACCCACGCAGTTGATCAACCAATCAAGTTGTTCAAACTCAGAACTCAAACGCTTGATATCAGCTTCATTGGTCGCGTCGACTTTGTGCCAGGTCAAGCGATTGTTTTCTAGTTCCGGCTGTTGAGAGTGGTAAGTCGCGTCTACATGCACATCAAGAAAATCAAACCGAGAGAGCTCAGATAATAGGTGTTTAACCACAGCGAAACCAATACCGCCGCTCCCACCGACCACCAATATGTGTAATCTGAGTTGCTCCACCATTATAAGTTCTCCAAGTTTGTGATTCGTTGTTCAGCAGTATCGAGAATCGCTTGTTGTGATTGCTCATCCATGTTGTCCCAAGAGCGATATAACATGCCCATACGTGGGTTGCGGTTTAACGCATCGCGGTGCTGGTCCATAAAGCGCCAATACAAGCTATTGAAAGGGCAAGATTGCTCGCCGCTGCGTTCTTTTATCTTGTAGTGACAGCCTTTGCAGTAGTCACTCATGCGGTTGATATAGGAACCGCTGGCAGAGTATGGTTTGGTTCCTACGATCCCGCCATCCGCAAACAGTGCCATACCTCGCGTATTTGGCATTTCAACCCACTCAATCGCGTCGACGTAAATACCGAGGTACCAACTATCGACTTGGTCTGGGTCTATACCCGTGATTAAACAGAAGTTGCCAGTGATCATTAACCTTTGGATGTGGTGCGCGTAAGCAAACTCAAGAGACTGGTCAATCGCATGCTTCATGCAGTTCATCTTGGTTTGTCCGTCCCAAAAGTAATGGGGCAGGTTATTATGTGCTGAGTAATGGTTTTTGTTGGCGTAAGCAGGCATGTTTGCCCAATAGACGGCGCGTATGTACTCTCGCCACCCCAGTATTTGGCGTACAAATCCTTCGACCTGTGCAATATCGATGCTTGGCTTATCTGGTGAGCTGTCTCGAAGACAGGATGCTTGGTAGGCCGACAGTGCTGCATCAATCACTTCTTTAGGGCTCAGCAGTTTACTGTTCAGCGAGAACGATATACGGCTATGATACAAGCTCCATTTAGAGTCGTGCTCTGTCGTCATCGCATCTTGAAACTGCCCAAATAACGGCAAGCAGACTTGGCAGAAATGAGCGAGTAGAGACAAGCTTTGTGCGCGGTTCACCGGCCATAGTAACTGGTTACCGACTTGACCAATGGTTTGTACTTGGTGACGTTCGATACGTTGCAAAATGTCGGTTATATCATTGGTAAACATCAGCGGCTGAGGTAGGTTTTCGATGTCTTGTTTCTTGAGCTTATTTCGATTGTTCGCGTCGTAATTCCATTTTCCGCCAACGGGCTTTCCGTCTTCTATCAAAATGTCGAAACGTTTTCTCATTCGGCGATAGAAGTGTTCCATCATGATGTGTTTGTCTTTTGGAAACTGTTGTTCGATCTCTTCGAATGGAAAGAGGAAGTGTTCTGTATCACAACAACCTTTGGTCGCATTGGTGAGCTTGAGCTTGTTCATCTGCTCTAAAAGGCGATATTCATCTGGCCTTTGATATTCGAATTTCTCTGCGCCGAATTCGTGTACATAGTGCTTTAGAAGTGTGTCTAGGTTTTCAAATTGCGTTGTGTCGTCAAGAGTAAGGTGTAGTACTTGATGACCTTGTTCTTTGAGTTCGTTAGCGAAGTAACCCATCGCACAGAAAAACGCGGCCACTTTTTGAACGTGAGAGGCAACATAATCTGTTTCTTGTTTTAGCTCAGCAATGATGTAAATAACGTCATCGTTAACCTGTCTAAACCATGAATGCTCAATGTTGAGTTGGTCACCTAATACAAGTCGTACCGTTTTAAATTTCATAATGCGTCCTGGTTTGTGAGGCTTGTTGTGACTGCGTTACCGCCTGTCCATTGATTGATGAAGGCATGGTCTGGGTCGTACATTTCAGTACGTTGATTCAAATCGAAATGACGTGATTTGTTAATTATTAGACGCTTACGAGTTGATAGGCTGACAAGATCACAAATGATTACTCTAAGTGGGAAATAGGAGATTTCGGTCAGGATGAGTGTGTTGAAGAGGATATCAAGCCAACCAATAATACCGATAGAGGTTGGCAAAGCCGGTTATTTTTGAGTGTCGAACTGGAGCTTCTATTCCATAGGAACAACGAGAATATCGATAGGGGAAGTATCGATGATCTGTTTAGAATGGGAGATGAGCTTATGCCAAAAATCATGGTGATGGCCGCACAGCAATAGGTCAACGCCGTTTGCTTCGATGGCATTTTTGAGCTTATCGTTCAAATCACCCGTTCCCACGAAAATGTGCTTGATTGGGTGTTTGGCGTAGGCTTCAAACTCTTTCAAATGCTTAACGGCATCTTCATTGATGGGTAAATCACCGTCATTTCCCTGAATATCAACGAGCTCTGGATAAATTTCTCCATGCGTACCATCGATATAAACAAATGAAATGCCAGCCTCCAGTTTATCAGCGAAGAAGGTCGCTCTATCAATGAGAATCTTGGTGTCGTCAGACAGTTCAAGTGCGACCAGAATATGTCGGTAATCCATAATTAAAGCCTCTTGTTGTGAGTTATGTAACAAGCATAGTTTCTGTTGACGCAAATGATATCGAAGAGATCTCATATTCCGTAAAATCATCATTCAATGTTCTTCTAAGCACTATCGTATTTATATCGCTTTGATTGGTAAGAAATTTACAAAAGGTTGATATAGTGGTTGAAGCGCTAGCTTATGCTGTTAGATAGGCTTGATAGTTCAATGCGCCAATAACGAAGAGGCATCAATGACAGCACTACTAACCATTCCCACTCGAACTTTAGGTTTCGACTACGATATTGAGATCCGAGACTGGTCTCAAAAGCTCGTCGGCTTTCATGTGTTTGAAGATGGTAGACGACCGCTTGATGGAGGCATTGGGCTGAGCCTCAACCTTGTTGAACAGTTTGACGTGAATGGTCGTTGGCTAAATTCATTACCTGCGCGTTATCGTGAAATCACCGACGACTTTCCAGAATACCAATACCAGATGTTGTGGCTTGCTGCGAATACTTATGAAGCCGCGCAATTGCTTGAATTAAGGCCTGTTATTTTGGCTTTGATCTGCATGAAATACAGTGTAGACAACAAGAAAGCACTGGCACTAAGTCGCTTAGGGCAGAAGAAGATCCTTACCAAGTTGGGCTTAGACGGCAGCAAGGCGACACTCAAATTCATCGACAAGCTAGAGCTTCATTACAATGTTGGTGATGAACTCGACCACATTGTTCGCATTCTCGAGCCACTGCAAAGACGAGTTCTTAAGTTTAAGCATTACTCAAAAGTTGGATACACAGCCCTGCGTTTGGACCAAGTTCATCCATTTCTAACTGGTAGCAGGCTAGGGATTGCAATGGTGGAAGAGGGCAGACTTAACGCACCGTCGAAGATGGCGATGTTCCAAGATGCGATATTGCTAGGGCAAGATTTGGAGATGGATGATCCACTGCGCGCGATTACCAGTCAGAACTCTTTTGCGATGTTTGAACAACTCCATGACCGCTGGACGGAGCAACGCCAATTACGTCGTTTGGAGGGTAACTGCCCAATGGATAAAGACATCCCTTATCCCGTTCCTTTACTTGGCAATGACAACATTCATCCGCTCACGGATTATTACGACCTTGAACACGAAGGCATCGAGCAGAAGCACTGTATTGGCGTGTATCACAACCGAATCATGAGCGATCGTTATGTGGTGTTCCGCATGCTCAAGCCTCAGCGTTTAACCATAGGTTTACGCCGCGTCCCGAGCAAAGCATTTCCTTTTGAAATAGACCAAATCTGCGGAAAACGAAATGCACCTCCGTCGGAATCCGCTCGCCAAGTGATTCACGACTGGCTAGAAGCGAGTAAGCAAAAATATCCTAAGCAATAGCCATTAAGTAGAAGGAATACAGGATGTTTCAACAAGGCGATCTTTGCCCTCATTGTGGTTTGATTATTGTGATGCCTACGGATCTGCAAGGTGAATGCCTAGGATGCGGCGAAGAAATTAATCAAGACCCAGCAGACGATTACGACGAAGAAGAGTAGCTTTACCTACACTTAGATTAAACAAGGCTAGGATAGCCGAATTACTCTCTTTAAAAGGACGGAAAAATGCAGAAAGTAATCTTTAGAAATTGCGATGAAAACTCACCTTATTGGCATGAGTTAGAGGGCTTATTTCAAAGTGAATGGTCTGATTTCAAGTTTAAAGATACATATAAAGAAAACGTACAACTCCCTCCAGTAATAACAGTACTTCGCGATAATGTGGTCATTGGTGGCTTGGCGTATTCCTATTTTCAAGAACCTCACCAAGTTCGTGATGTAGTGTGGATCAACGCTGTGTTTGTCGACCCTCAATGGCGCGGTCAAGGCATTGCCAGTGAACTGATTAATCGTGGTGTCAGACAGGTTTCTTCTGCAGTGCAAACTCAACTCTACGCGTACACCAATATCATGGGTCTCTACCAAGGGCTAGGTTGGTCAATCGTAAATATCGAATCAGAACCGAACCATAAAGTGATGAGTATTGAGCTTAATCGATAAGCTCGGAATAAAAGCCTGATATTAGTTTATCTGCCGTTCGAGTAATGAATTTCTCCCTTTCATCCATAATGCATAAGCCTGTTAAATTTTCGTTGAAACTCATGCCGATATCGCCTTTAAATCAAACAACTAGCTGTTGATTAAAACGATCAAGGCGATTTATTGCAGCAGTTGTTGAGCACAAAGCCTATATTGACTAGAATGACGCACTTTTTTTATTTACGTACATACAGGTAATGAACATGAGCGATACTAATTCAAGACCAGCTTTACCAGATCATCTTGCAGGCAACCCACGCAGCCCACACCACGTTGCTGAGTGTTTCGAATACCCAATCGGCATTCGTCTAAATGGTAAAGAGCGTACTGATGTTGAAGAATACTGCATCAGCGAAGGTTGGGTTAAGATCCCTTCTCCAAAAGCGCTAGATCGTTTTGGTCAGCCAATGCTTATTACTCTAAAAGGCACTGTAGAAGCTTTTTACATCGACGCATAATCATGTCGTGTGGCTAGCTAATACATCGACGCATAATCACGTCGTGTGGCTAGCTAATACTTCGAGTAATTAGCTAATGTTTGCTTAATTAGCCAACATCAAGCCACCAAGCGTTATTACCTAAAAGGGTCTAGAGAAATCTAGACCCTTTTTGTTTGCATTGATTTTAGCGAACTTCTTTAACCAATAGCCCAAACCACCTTCATAACTCCACAGATTCAACCAAAATTGTTGTTATTCACTATGCATTCGCAGTAATAACAAAGTTGTTGTTGGTTGATTTATGTTCGCTCGCTCTTTTTGGATTTATTCGTACTCGAAAGTTCTGATGTTTAATTAAACAGATACAAACAAAAATATGAAGCGCAGTCTAATTAAATGAAACTAATATTCTGTATTTAAAGTTATTTTTTGTTAATAACTACCTCTATCACAGAAATTAATCCTGAAGCACATACAATTCCCTTGATTTCGAATGAGCGCTAAATTTTTTCGTTCGAGCATTTAAATTCTTCCTTCGCCCAATAATTATGAGGTTCCTATGTTTGGAATATTCAAACCTATGGCGCATATCGATCGCTTGTCATCAGATAAGATCGATAGCACCTACACACGACTACGATGGCAGCTGTTTCTTGGCATCTTCGTTGGCTATGCGGGGTACTACTTAGTCCGTAAAAACTTTAGTTTGGCGATGCCTTATCTCATTGAACAAGGTTTTAGCCGTGGAGAACTAGGGGTTGCATTAGCGGCGGTATCTATCGCTTACGGCTTATCTAAGTTCTTAATGGGCAGTGTTTCTGACCGTTCTAACCCTCGTTACTTCCTCAGCGGTGGCTTGTTAATGTCGGCACTGGTGATGTTCTGCTTTGGCTTTATGCCTTGGGCAACAGGCAGCATCACTGCGATGTTTATCCTGCTGTTCTTGAATGGTTGGTTCCAAGGTATGGGTTGGCCAGCTTGTGGACGAACCATGGTCCACTGGTGGTCACGCAAAGAGCGTGGTGAGATAGTGTCAGTATGGAACGTTGCTCACAACGTGGGTGGCGGTTTGATTGGCCCAATGTTCTTGTTGGGGCTGTGGGCTTTTAACGACGATTGGCGAACCGCTTTTTATGTTCCTGCATTTTTTGCCACTCTCGTTGCTGTCTTTGTTTGGTTTACTGTAAGAGATACACCTCAATCTTGCGGCTTACCACCGATTGAAGAACATAAAGACGATTACCCAGACGACTACGATACGTCTCATGAGAAAGAAATGACGGCGAAAGAGATCTTCTTTAAGTACGTTTTCTCTAACAAACTGTTGTGGTCAATCGCTATTGCCAATGCGTTTGTTTACCTTATCCGCTATGGCGTACTCGATTGGGCTCCGGTTTACTTAAAAGAAGCAAAAGACTTCTCTGTAGATAAATCATCTTGGGCTTACTTCTTGTATGAGTGGGCAGGTATCCCTGGCACCTTATTGTGTGGTTGGATTTCAGATAAGTTATTCAAAGGCCGACGTGCACCTGCAGGTATCTTGTTCATGGTTCTAGTGACAGTCGCTGTGTTGGTATATTGGCTGAACCCTGCGGGTAACCCAACGGTTGATATGTTGGCACTGGTTGCGATTGGTTTCCTTATCTATGGTCCTGTAATGCTGATCGGTTTGTATGCACTGGAACTTGCACCTAAGAAAGCTGCAGGTACAGCGGCTGGTCTAACAGGTTTGTTTGGTTACTTAGGTGGCGCGGTTGCTGCGAACGCAATACTCGGCTTTATGGTTGACCATTACGGCTGGGATGGCGGCTTCATTATTTTGGTCGGCGCTTGTGTGGCTTCAATCATCTGTCTGCTTTACGCCTTCTTAGGTGAGCGTGCGCACCATAAACAAAAAGATCTCGAACGAGAGAGAGAAGCGCTAGCTCAGTAGTGTATTTACTGAATCACATCTATAAATAACAACAGAGGCAGGTATATCCTGCTTCTGTTTTATCAAGGGAAACAATAATGAAAACAACGTCACTGTCTCTGACCTTATTAGCACTAAGCTTATCTGCAAATGCATTAGCAGATCCTTTAGTGATTGCGCATCGCGGCGCTTCTGGTTATTTACCTGAACACACTTTACCCGCTAAAGCGCTCGCTTATGCGATGAAACCCGACTACATCGAACAAGATGTCGTGATGACCAAAGACGACCAATTGGTGGTTTTGCATGATCATTATCTAGACCGAGTCACCGATGTCGCGGATCGCTTTCCAACACGTGCTCGCGCAGATGGCCGCTACTACGCGATTGATTTTACGCTCGCTGAGATTAAATCCCTGAAAGTGACCGAAGGCTTTAACCTCGATGACCAAGGTAAAAGAGTGGCAGGGTACCCAACGCGCTTCCCAATGTGGCAGTCTGATTTTCGTGTCGCTACCTTTGCAGAAGAGATCGAGCTGATCCAAGGCCTAAATAAGACCTTAGGTTATGACGTGGGCATCTATCCTGAAATTAAAGCACCTTGGTTCCATCGTCACGAAGGCAAAGACATCTCCAAATCGGTACTTGCGACCTTGCATCAATATGGTTACCTATCGAAAGACGACAAAGTGTATTTGCAGTGTTTCGACGCCAATGAACTTCAACGCATTAATGATGAGCTCATGCCAGCGATGGAAATGGACCTTAAGCTCGTTCAGTTGATGGCCTATACAGATTGGAATGAAACCATGACCTACCAAGGCGACAAAGCAACGCCGTACAGTTACGACTGGATGTTTGAAGCTGGTGGCATGGAAAAAGTGGCGAGTTATGCTGAAGGAATTGGTCCTTGGAAGCCAATGTTGGTGGACAATGCATCGACCAAAGATAACATCATCATTAAACCGTTAATGAAGTCAGCAAAAGACGCGGGCTTAGACGTTCACCCATACACGTTCCGTGCCGACCCAGGAAGAATCCCAGCTTATGCTGATAACTTTGATGGCATGTTGGATGTCTTCTACAACCAAGTCAAAGTTGATGGTGTGTTTACCGACTTCCCAGACAAAGCGGTCGACTTCTTGAACCGTTAATACCCCGTCAGTTACGAGCTATTAGTAACGAGATACTAAGAGCCAAAAGCACCGACTAAAGGTGCTTTTGGCTCTTCTTTCACTTTTGGATCTCCTTGTACTGGCCTCGAAATCCTACCTATATTCTTCTTTCTCAGCCCACATTTTGATATTCACTCGGTTTACAGC